>PXAI01000363.1 GCA_003567135.1 Balneolia bacterium
CTCTATTTTTTAGGTGAACTGCTCCTGCTGGTCAGCGGTATTCTTATCGCGCTTCAGGTTAACAACTGGAATGAATCCCGTAAAGCGGAGCAGCAGCGCATCAGCCTGACTGAATCGATTATATTTGATCTGAACCGGGATCTTACCAATCTTAACGCAGCTATTGAGATTTTTTCCGGGGAAATCGGAGCCATCGAACAAATGGAAGCGAGGCTCACAGATTCCCGCGCTACGCCCGATACGCTTATTCAGATTGCGCGCTTTGAAAATGATCCCTCAATGCCTGCATTCGTTTCCTATTCAACCGGAACCTACGAATCGATGATGGCCACCGGCTCGGTTGAGCTGATCGACCGCGACCTCTTTGACAAATTACAGCAACTCTATCAGTTGCATGATGTTGAGCTCTATTACCGAACCGGGAATTACGATATCAGCAAAGACCTTCTGGCAGGTTATCTTGCCATGTTTCCGATTGAAATGGGTGTTATCAGATCGGGGCCTATTTATGATGCCATATGGAGATCAGTAGATCCGATTGAGCTTGCAAAACAGTTTAATGCCATTACCACCATGAAATTTTTTATGCTGAACTCCAGCCTGCATATGTACAGGGAAATTGCAAAAGCCACCGAAGAGGCGATTGAAGTTTTTTCGGAGAGCATCCCCCGTTAACCCTCTTTTTCTTCCAGAATTTTGCGGAGATTAGGCGGCGTATAATCTTTGCTTTTGAGAACTTTCCCATCATCCCTGTGGATAGGTTTTCCGTCGGAACCCAGCTTGCTCATGTTGCTTCGGTGCACTTCTGCAACGGCCGCATTTTTGTATTTCGCAAAGCCCAGGCTGAGGTAGGTTCCGTCGAGCACATACTGAATATCGGTAAGCGCATCCAAAACCGCGACCTCATCTTGTTGGAATAACGCATCTTTGAGTTCATCCAACTCTTCCTGAATCAGGCGAAGACGCAGCATATTTAGTGCTTTATTTGAAATGTTCGGCGTTTCAGATATTTCCACCTTAAACGCCTGGTGAAATTCCCGGACATAGTTTACAGTTGACTCAGACATTTATCTTCACATCCTCTTTGTTTTTAAATAACTATTCAAAAGTAATTTAGCGCATTAATTCCGGAATACCGTTACATTACACTAACGAAGTATTTGAGAACCCGCGTTTTTGTCACATTCAATGCAAAACCCCAAATTTATCGGGGCTATAAAGTAGAGTTCGGTCAATAATAACGGTTTGGGAAAGCATTCCCATAATCAAGCAGCTCAACATATTAAGCCGGCTCTAACCCGGTTCCGCCTATTAAAACCTTATGACCAAAAATCAGGACATCTCCCTTCCACAACCACCACCGGTTACCGACAGCCAGGCCGTATTTGAAAAACAGCTCAGTAACATGCTTTGGATGGAAAAAATGCTGATTCGTACACTTCCAAAAATGATGGAATTATCAGAATCTGCTGACTTCATTGAAGTAATGCGTATTCAACATAAAATCGCAAAAAGCCATGTGGTTAAGCTTGAGGAAGTGTTTAAGCTGATGCGTAAAAACGGAGAATCGGCCCGGTCTGAGCCTATGGATGTGCTCCTTGCAGAAATCGAACAGATTTTTACGGATTCCGTATCAGGATCAGGACGGGATCAAAAATTTCGGCTTTGTCTCGAAGCCATCGAACAATTTCAGGTTAATGCCTACACAAATCTGATCAAAACATCGAAAAACATTGGGCTCAAAACCGCATCCCCTATCCTGACTGATGTTCTGGATCAGGAGAAAGAAGTTTTACGTTCACTCAAAGCCTGAGTTCGTTTTAAAAACAGGCTCAATTGGTTGATATTGACAGAATCTTACTAAATCGTGGACTTCTAAGGAATAACTTTTCGTGTTCCACTTTTTACTTAACTCTGGATTGACAACATGTGCAATTAAAATTCAAAAAAATACTCCTCTGCTGACTTTTTCACCTTCGCCTTGCCAACAAAAAAAATCCTGAAAAATAATCCGGGTTAAACAGGTTGCTTCAAAAAAACCGGCCTTCAAAAAAGGCCGGTTTTTAAAATTATTGCTATTGGTTTCCGGGAATCAGGAGCCTGAAAAATCCCCAACTCTGACTATAAGTGATCCGTCCTCTTCGGGCGTGTCGGATTCACCAACGATGTCTTCATCATTTAGAAGTCTTAGAACGGCATCAGGGGATTCATCACCCATAAACTCCGCACGGACCTCAACGCCTACATAACTGCCGGAATCAAGGTCGGTAGTAAAAACACCGCTTTCCGGAATTTGCCTGCCTGAAGCGCCAACTTCAAACTCTTCACCATCCCATGTTTGATAGCTGAACATAAAGCTGGTTCCCGGAGGCCCCTGCATTTCTACAGTCAGTTCTCCGTCAAGATTATCGCTGTCGCCTGATGATGACGTATCGCATGCCGTAAAAAGCGCCGCCAGTGAAAAAATTAGTGTTACAGTAAGTAGTTTATTCAAAATTTGAGTACGTCTCATATTTATGATTAAGATTTATAATTCATGATGACATCCATCAATAGTTCTCTGTATTTGATGAATAATAACCCGGCTTACCCAAACGAAATGCCTGAAACGGCCGGGGTTGTTCACGAAATAAAAATAAAAGGATGTGTTAGAATTCTCAATAAATTATTGATTTTTATTACAAATACTTGGTTTAAATAAAGGTATCTACAACTTCCGTCTGATAATAATGCTACTTGCACCGGTTTGTCCGATCCTGATTTTAAATTTATGCGCATTATGGCGGCGAATAACAATTACCACACCTATTTTCGCCTATTTCTCTCTATTGCTTTAATTCCGGAATTTTCAGGCAAAAAAAATGCCCGGCTTTTCAGGCCGGGCACCGAGTTGTACAAATGGAGCATTAATTTGCTGTGATCGGGTGCCGCTTAACCCGGATTATTCACCAAGAGTTTTTTCCGCTGGCAAGGCGAAGCTGATAAAGTGAGCGGAAGGGTACTGATGTACCCTGAGCACATTTTATCAGCTTTAACGCAGCCATCGGGAAAAAATCGCCGTCTTTTGATACACTCAAATTTGAGAGAATACATATTTGCTCAAAGTTTAAATATATCAAATACTTATTCCGCACATTTACTGCTTCGTGATTAATCCGGGTTAAAACGCGACACTCTTACTGATCAACATGAACTCTGAGAAACTTATTCTGGAATGAGAACGGTGTCAATGATGTGAATCACGCCGTTTGTTCCATTAACATCGGCGTCTGTTACCTTAGCTGCGTTGTTAATCATTACGCCGTCAGCATTCACGGTAATTGTAATCTGCTCGCCGTTGAGGGTAGTCACGTTTTGCTCACCAGAAAGTTCTGTGGAAAGAACTCTGGCGTCTATCACGTGATAAAGCAGGATATCAGTAATTTCTTCAGCCGTAAGCTCGTCGATTACATCGGCTATCTCTGCAAACGCTTCGTTGGTTGGAGCGAATACGGTAAGTTCTGCATCGGGATCGGTCAGCGCGTCGGTAAGTCCGGTTGCTACAACTGCATCAACAAGAGATGAAAGATCAAATCTCTTCATCGCATTATCCACGAGGGTTCCGAATGTGTCAGGAATCAACACTTCATCAATAACGTGAATTACGCCGTTTGAGGCGATTACATCAGCGTTTGTAACCTGCGCGCTGTTGTTTACTGAAACAGCACCGGTTACGGTGATGAAAATATCCTGCTCAGCGAGCGTTGGAGCTGCCTGCTGCGCTTCAAGATCGGTGGAAAATACTTCGAGTCCCAGCACATGGTAGGTCAATATTTCCGCAATCTGCTCATCGCTTAGTGACTCAAGCAAGCCATCGGGAAGATTAGCGAATGCGTCGTCAGTCGGCGCAAAAACGGTAAACGGGCCCGGCTGTTCAAGCGTAGAAACGACTCCGGTACTTACCAAAGCATCTACAAGAATAGAGAAGTCCTCGTTATCTGCTGCTATCTCTACGATGGTTGGCTCATCCGGATCGGGTGAGGTCGGTGTATCGTCGCTGCAAGCCGCCAAAAAAACTGACGCTAAAAGAATAGTGAAAAAGAATTTATAAAATGGGTTATACATAGCTGTATGTTTTAGTTATCGGTTAAGTTCATTGTTGTAACACCCAACACAAAACAAATACCCATTACTCCGTTCCTCTTTTTCCCTCGTAAAAGTTTATCATAACGGGAACTTTCGGCCTTATTTGATCAGAAAAACAGCTAATTGTTTGTCTGACAGCATTGTTCCCCAAAAAACAATTCTGAATCTCTACTGAGTGAATAATCAACTGTTTACTTTTTTTAGCAAATCCGGGCCTTTTTCCTGATCAGCTGTAGCGGCTTGGAAGGCAACGTTCTGCAGAAATTATTGGAGAGATATCACCAGGAATTAAAAAAAACGGCGCGCAACACTTAAGTCACGCACCGTTAAAAAGAGGTTTTGGGGATTATTCCAGCTCGAGAATTAATGCCGTTCTGGCGTCAATAGTCATGCTACCGGACGACACATTGAAATCTGATCCCGTATACACATCCGTTCCACTGCTGTAATAGTTTAGTATTTCTGAAAAGCGCTCCAGCTCAATTGTTTTTTCATCGGGATTACTGTTCAGAACCACCATCACGGTTTCCTTGTCGTTGTGGCGAAAATAGACGTACACGTTATCCTCGGGCACAAAATGGGTGAGGCTTCCGGTATGGATCACCTCTTTGTCAGCTCTCCACTTGGTGAGCGTTCGCACATAATCAAACATTTCGGCAACCGGCAGATTTCTTTCTTCGCCAAGCTGAACCCGGCCTTCGTGCGTGAAAGCGTTGATTTCATCACCCGGCCATCCACCCGGGAACGGAATTCTTTTATGCGGATCGCTCCATCCGTCGCCCATATCCATCATAATTTCAGTTCCGTAATAGATCTGAGGTATCCCTCGTGTTGTAAGCAGAAACGCCACACCAAGGCCGAATTTATCCGGATCATGATTCACGCTGTTCATAAACCTGACCAAATCGTGATTATCAAAGAAAATGACGTTCAGCAGCGGATCAGTGTAAAGGAAATCCTGGCTGAGGGTGTAATAAAGGCGGATAATTCCGTGATCCCAGCCGGCATCTTCGTTCAGGCCGCTGACGATTGCGCTGTAGAGCGGGAAATCGGTTACGCTCGGCAGATAAGAGTTGTATCCGGTCGGATTCGGGAAATCGTACTGCCACCATGCGGTTGTCGGCACGTTCGGCATCCACACTTCGCCCACAATATTGAAATCAGGATATTCCTCTATTACACGGCGCGTCCACTCTGCCATATATTCTTTGTAAGGATAGGCGTGCGTGTCCATTCTGATGCCGTCTATACCTGAATACTCAATCCACCAGATCGTATTCTGGATCAGATAATTGGCCACAAATTCGTTTCGCTGATCCAGATCGGGCATTTCATCAACAAACCACGCTCTGATCAGAGAATTATAGTCTCTTTCTGAAGCGTACGGATCCATCATCACGCTCGTGCGGTAATTTGTGTTGCCGTATTTCTCCTGATCGTGAACCCAGTCGCTGGTCGGCATATCCTTAATAAACCAGTGATGCGTGCCCACGTGATTGTGAATCTTATCCATAATAACCTTCATACCGCGATCATGCGTTTTGCTGATCAGCTCCAGAAATTCTTCATTCGTGCCAAAGCGGCGATCCACTCTGTACTTGTCGGTTGCGGCGTATCCGTGATAGAAACCGGCGCCGATTTCATAATTGTACGGCATATCGTTTTCGAGGATGGGATTCAGCCAGATGGCAGTCATGCCCAGATCCTTAATGTAGTCGAGATTGTTGATGATCCCGCGAATATCGCCGCCTTTACGGGCATAAGGCTCATCCATATCCACGCCTTCCAGCATTCCGGGGATTTCATCATTATCGGGATCGGCATTGGCAAAACGATCTGGCATAAGCAGATAGATTACATCGCTGCTGTCGAAACCCTGCGCGCCACGAAAATCATCAGAACGGGCTTTCAGCGGGTAGTTGATGGTGTGATTCCGGTTACCGCGCCGCAGATTCAGCGGGATATCGCCCGGCTCGGTGTCATGACTAATATCAAGGGTTACAAACAGATAGTTCGGATTTTCCACCGATACGGATCTGACCATTCTGATTCCGGGATAATCAACCGTAACCCGGGCATCGCCGATATTCGGGCCGTAAATCAGCAGCTCAACTTCGGTTTCCTGAAATCCAACCCACCAGTTTGGCGGCTCAACGCGGTCGATCTGAATTCGCTGCGCCTGCGCCTCGTCTGCCGGAATGGTGAGAACGGCAAGGTTGACCATGAGAAGGATAAAAAAGCTGTACAAAATTCTACGCTTCATAATAATGCAGTTTC
>PXAI01000018.1 GCA_003567135.1 Balneolia bacterium
AAAAATGAAAATCACTCCAAGAAGAAGCATAAAAAACTTCAGGAGTTTACCGATGTTCGTTTTCACACTTCGGTTGTGTGTAAACGTAGCCATTAACGACGAAATGTAATTCATGAGCTAAGCCTGACAGGCTACTGAGCGATCATTTTTGATAAACTGATATTCACAAGTGTGATTAGCATACCGGGTTAAGGTACGAAATACGCCTGAATTTAAAATGCCGCATAGTCCCGATTGATTCCACAGTCGTTTTACCGGATAACGAGGTTGTTGATCACCCGAATCGGCCCGGGGCAGTAGCGCTCATGGCAATCTATGCAGGAGGATACCACGGCGTTGAATTTTTCCGCATCCACCCTTACGTCATTCATTTTGCGGATGAAGGCCGCGTATTCCTCCTCAAAGGCCTGCTGAGCTGAGATAAAATCCTCCTGAAGATATCTTTCATCAGACGGCACCCCTTCCTCAAACAAAACGGGATGCTCCACGACAACCTCATCCCCCGAAACGACAAGATTTCTGATCTGAGCCATCTGAGCCGTTCTCTGCGCCATCAGCACGGAAAGCGTTAGTTCTTCCGGCTCCGGTTGTTCCGGCTCTCCTGAACAGGCAACCAGAAAAACCGCTGCCGTCATCATTACAATGACGATAAGGCTCAGACTGGAAAATCTGAAATCAGGCATCGGCTGATTCGTAATTTGCGACAAATACGCCGTCGGCCTCAAAATAGAGCTCGATGGCGGGCTCGGTAATCGCTTCAACTTCTTCTGGAGAGTGGCCCGCATCTTCGGCGTAATGGCGAAGCGTGTTTACGGATGTACGGTTCAGCCAGGCCTTGCCTTCCATCACGATTTCCTGTCCGGCGAGATCTTTGGGTACGAAGAATCCGTAGTCAGTAAAGGTAATGCGCATCGTTTCGTTATCCGGTACCTGAATAGTAACCCAGCATCCTTTACTCTGGCAGACTTCCACCGCGGTGCCCCGAATGGCAATTTTTTCAGAAGGATCTTCAGTCAGTTCTATGTTTTGAAGAATCTCGCTGACATGAACAGCCGTTGCCGGATCAAACTCTGATCCGAAAAATTCGCCGTTTAACTGGTTTGCGTTATCGGCCTGATTGCAGGATGCCAGCATGAAAATAGCAATGAGTGCTGCTGTATAAATAGTACGCATGGATACAAAGTGCTAATTAAAATGTTCTGTAATGGATTTATTTGCAAGATCAAATTTACAGAATTCTGCGCTGAAAGTTATTTGTTTTTCAGGCAGATATGTTTCAGTTACATTTTTACCATCTCTTCATTTACAGGTTTTGACATTGTGGGGATCACATCTTCTTCCTACCTGTTGCGACCTCAGGCAACGTCTATTAGAATAAAACAGATATTAAAACATCTGCTGTATTTATAGATTTTACGATTTCATAACGACCCCGTTCTGCCGGCTTCATTTTTTTCAAATCTGACTTCAAAATGTTACATTAATCAGATGTAATTTGATGACTGTTATTACGTGTTATTTTAACCCCGCAATTCAGGCAACCTTATAAATATTGCCTGACTACAGTTATCAAGTTTCTACCGAACAACGTCAATCAATCCAGACCAACTAATGTTAGCAAAATTACAGATCACAGCCAGTTTTCTGCTGGCTTCCTTAATTCTCGTTTTTGGTTCAGGCTCAGTAAGCTTTACTGTTGCCCAAACCGGACCAGATGATTACCACGAAAATGTAGTTGTAGTCAAATTTACTAAAGAGGCCCTCAATACCATGAACCGGCAGCTTGTGCTGTCAGAGGCCCGCACTTCCCTCCCTTCAGTTGACCTCCTGAACGAGCAGCTTGAAGTTCACTCCATGCATCAGCTTATCCGTACAGACCCACGGTTTGCTGAGCGCCACGCCAGGTATGGCCTTGACCGATGGTACGTTGTTGAGTACGCCTCAACGACAGATGTGCCCTCAGCGATTGCGGCTTTCAAGTCGAATGCGAATATCGAGCACGCGGAGCCCAAGTTTCAGTATGAAATTCTTGGTTCACCGACTTCACCGGCTTTTTCAGCCGAAGAACTCGTTGAACTCCTCAGCGATTTTGATGATCCGCGCCTTGATGAACAATGGCACTACCATAATACCGGCCAGACAGGCGGTACCGAAGGCGCTGATATGAAGCTCTTCCCGGCCTGGGATATCGAAACCGGAAGTTCTGAAATTATCGTACAGGTTGTGGATACAGGCATTGACCTGAATCACCCTGATCTTGAAAATATGCTCTGGGAAAACCCATTCCCGGGTCCGGAAAACGGTTATGTGGATGATTTCCACGGCTGGAACCACGTATCCGGAAACTCTGACATCCAGGATACAAACGGTCACGGTTCACACTGTTCCGGAACAATTGCCGCGCAAAATAACAACGGCGTTGGCGTAGCTGGAATCGCCGGAGGTAACGGCGAGGACGGCACCGGCGTTAGAATTATGACGAGCCGTGTATTTATCGGCGCATTTGGCGGCGGCGGTTTTGCCGAAGCCGTTGTTTACGGAGCTGATAACGGTGCCGTAATTGCCAACCACAGCTGGGGCGGCGGCGGATTCTCACAGGCTCTGCGCGACGCTATTCTCTATTTTATTGAAAACGCCGGATATGATGCCGACGGCAATCCTTCAGGCCCGATTCAGGGTGGACTGATTGTATTTGCAGCCGGTAACAGCGATGTTTCCACTCCAAACGAGCCGATCGCCTCTAACCCTGAAGTTATGGCCGTTGCTTCCACCAACCACAATGACCAGAAGTCATGGTACTCTCAGTACGGCGACTGGGTGCACATTTCTGCACCGGGCGGCGAAACGAATACCGTACTTCAGGAAGGTGTTCTCAGCACAGTACAAAACGGTAACTACCAGTTTTACCAGGGTACATCCATGGCTGCTCCGCACGCCGTTGGTGTTGCCGCACTTGTGGCCTCAAGCTTTAAAGATGAAGGCATTACGCCCGATGAAATTTTTGAGCGTCTTGTAGCTACCACTGATCCAATCGAAGATGTTAACCCTTCGTATCAGGGGCAAATGGGAAGCGGACGCCTGAACGCAGCGCGCGCACTTGAGCAGGATGACGGAATTGCGCCGGATGCCATTACCGACCTCGAAGTAATTGATGAAGCGCAAAGCAGCATCACCGTTGAATGGACGGCTACCGGATCAAGCGGAATGGAAGGGATGTCGAATAACGTGGATCTTCGTTATTCCACCAATCCTATTACCGAATCCAATTTCCACGCGGCGCCTCAGCCTGACAGAAGCGTAACTCCGCGCTCTGCCGGTCAAACGCAGACATTTACCGTAAGCGGCCTCCAGCCAAATACGAACTACTATTTTGCCGTAAAAGCATCCGATTTCTTCGGCAATGTTTCCCCGATTTCAAACCTTGCAACCGGAACAACTGCGGGAACTCCAACGGCTTCCGTTGATCCTGAGCAGCTTTATGCGGAAACTGAGGAAGAGGGCAACACGGTTGTCAAAAATTTCTCTATCTCAAACAGCGGAAACGCTGATCTTGAATTTGCATTCTCCGGTGTAAACGTAACCGAAATGCTGGCGCGTCCCGGCGTTGAGCTCAATAACGTAAGCCGGATTTATCCGGATATGGAGCTCGAAAAAGGCGAAGAAGATCACAGAACCGGACATCCAGTACTTCTCGGAGCCGGCGGCCCCGATGAATTCGGATATACCTGGATCGACAGCAACGAGCCTGGCGGCCCCGCCTTCAACTGGTTCGACATTTCTGAAGTCGGATCACCAATTCCGGGTCTTTCCGGAACATGGGACGGAAACGCTATGGTTGATCTTCCGTTTGATTTCCCGTTTTACGACGGCGAATATTCAGAAGCCCGCGTTTCTGTAAACGGATGGATACACTTCGGTTCCTTCTCAGGACTTGGATTCACAAACCGTGAAATCCCGTCAACAAGTGATCCTACAAATTTCCTCGCGGTTCTTTGGGATGATCTCGATATGAGACAGGCCGGATCAGTCTACTCCTACCACGACGAGCAGGCGAACCGCTTCATCGTTCAGTGGGATGGCGCTCCAAAAAGCGGCTCAATCGGAACCGTTTACACATTCCAGGCGATGCTTTACGCAAATGGTACAATTGTGTATCAGTACGACAGCATCACCGGAAATAATGCTGCCAACACAGTAGGTATTGAGAATCAGGACGGAACTGACGGCCTTCAGGTTGCTTTTAACACAGGATATGTGGAAAGCGAACTGGCGGTAAGATTTGCCACTGCCCCTGACTGGATCTCCCTTAACCAGGCTGACGGAGTCGTTGCACCGGGTGAATCCCTCGAAATTGAGGCCACGTTTGATCCTGCCGGGCTTTCCGAAGGTATTTACACGCACGTGTTCAGTATCGGCACAAACGTATATGGCGGCGGCGGTCTTGATCTGCCAGTCTCTTTCCAGATCGGAAGCGGCGTCGGATCTCTCGCAGCTGATATGGAAGAAATGGAGTTTGGGGATGCGTTTGTCGGAACCGGCAAAATGATGAGCCTCGAGCTGACCAACAACGGAACTTCGCTGGTTACGGTTAATGACCTCGGAATCAGCAGTTCGTTCTTCTCTCCTGCCTCTGATACCCCGCTTGAAATAGCGCCGGGACTGAGCAAAAGAGTTAACGTAATGTTCTCACCCGAAGCGGCAACAAGCTACAACGGTGTGCTGATTATCACCGGGAACACCGGAAGCGGAAACCAGACCGTGAATATTCCGCTTTCAGGAAACGGTATTGAGCCGCCTGAAGCTGAATTCAGCATTGCCAGCGATGCGCTTACCATCGGCAACGATGAAGAAGAGTCCATTCCGTTTACCATGTCGAATTCCGGCAGCGGTACACTTGAGTTTAGTATTGCCGTGGCAAATGCGAATCTGCACCGTAGCATCAGCGAAAGGCTGCAGATGGCTGAGAGTCAGACGACACAAAGAATTGCGCTGGATCTTGATTTCTTCGCAGGATTCACCCGTGAAGGCCAAACAAATCTTGCTCAGTTTGACGCAGGAAAGCCGAACAGCGTAATCCGCGAGCAGTCCATGACAGCTGACATCACCGCATTTGCGTTTGGTAAAGGCTCACAATCTGCCGGATATGCTATTAACGAGTCCGGAGAAATTATCCGAATTAACGTAATCAGCGGATCATCCAGAACGCTTGTTTCCGGATCATCCGGAGAAATGACGCTGAGCGATCTCGCGGTGCATCCTGTCAGCGGAAATATTATAACCCTTAGCTACGGCGAAGATTTCAGCCGTATCAGCAAACTAAGCCATGAATCCGGCGAGATGATTGTTTCACACGATCTGCCGGAATCCATGCGCTACATCACCGCTGATGCTTCAGGCATGATCTATCTTGCCAACGCATCCGGTTCGTTTGCAGCGTTCGATCTCAGCAATGAGACCTACCGCTCTTCCGTACAGGGATCAGAAAGCGTTACGCTTAACGGCATTTCATGGGACAGCCAGTCAGGGCGCATTTTCGCATCCTGGTCAGCTGATGACATCACCAGGCTTGGTGTCGTAAATCCTGCAAGCGGAGCACTTCGCTCGCTGGGTACTACCGTCAGTGAAGTCAACTGGTTTGCCTTCCCGATGAGCAACGGCGCTATCGACTGGGTAACTGCCGACCCTTCTGAAGGAACCATTGAAGGCGGTGAAAGTGCCGTAAACGGCTCGCTGGTTATAAATCCGGACGGAATCACACCAAGTGAATATGATCTGGTGGTATTTGCTCATACCAACGATCCCGCTAAGGAAGTTCTGGAACAAAATATCCGTATTAACGTGCAGGGTGAACCAGAAGCCTATGTTCAGCTGATCCACAACGGATCGCATCCTTCAGCTTCAAACGTCGATATTTTCATCGATGGCGAGGTTTACAAGGAAGGCTTGTCGTACAGAAGCGCCACTCCGTTTGAGTGGTTCCCGGCCGGCGAATCGGTAGATATTGCCATCGCACCGGCAGGAAGCCAAAGCGTTGCTGATGCCATCCATACCGCCAGCCTGAACCTGGAGCGCGGCGAAAATTACACGATCATCATCAGCGGCGACCTCAATACGGACGGCCCTGTTGAAACTGAACTCGGATTCTGGGTGATCGAGAATACGCTCGCAAAATCAGATGACGAAGAGAACATCGCGTTCTTCTTCTTCCACGGAATCACCGATGCTCCGGCCGTAGACGCCGAAGTCCGCTCTGTGGGCATGATCGCCGAAGGCCTGGAATACGGAATGGTATCGGATTACCACTACATGCAGGCTGATAACCAGATCTTCGATTTCTACGAAGCCGGTTCTTCAGATTACCTGATGAACTTCGTGGAAGATCTTTCGATGTA
>PXAI01000334.1 GCA_003567135.1 Balneolia bacterium
GGTCCGAGGATGGGATAGTTTTCTGCGTTGCAGGCTTGCGCGATCCGGGTAAACGTTTCGGCGCATCTTCTTACGAGATCCCCGTTTTTTCCCTTAAAGCGAAATGTGAGAAGCCGGGAATAGGGCGGATAAAGCAGATTTTTTCTCAGCTCCAGCTCTTTTTTCGCAAAACCCTCAAAATCGTGTTCACGGGCATGTTTCAACGTGAAATGATCGGGCTGGCGGGTCTGCAGGAAAACCACTCCTTTCTTTGCAGATCGTCCGCTTCTTCCGGCCACCTGGCTCAGCAGTTGATACATCCGCTCGTTATTCCGGTAGGATGGAAACGCCAGTTCCGTATCGGAGTTGATGACCCCAACTACGGTGACGTTCGGAAAATCGAGTCCTTTGGCGACAACCTGCGTGCCGACCAGAATATCTGCCTCGCCGCGGCCGAATGAGCTCAGCAGTTTTTCGTGAGCATCTTTTCTTGACGTGGTATCCTGATCCATGCGCAGAATTCTCGCATCCGGAAAAACCTCTTCAAGCTCTTCTTCAACAAGCTGCGTTCCCTGTCCCATCAGTTTTGGTGTGCAGGGATCTTCCCCGCATTCGCCGTGGGGAATCTGCACGCCGCTGGTGTACCCGCAGTAGTGGCATCGCAGGTGATGCTGCGGTTTGTGGTACGTAAGCGTAACCGAGCAATCGGGACATTCCGCCACCGATCCGCACGATTCACACTGAATGTAATTGGCAAATCCGCGCCGGTTATAGAGCAAAATAATTTGCTCGCCGGAGGCAATCGCGTGCTGAATTTTCTCGTAAAGCGGCACCGCCACCGGCCCCTTCATGGCGTAGCGGTACTGCTTGAGATCAAGAATTTTAACCTGCGGAAGCATCGCGCCGGCGTGGCGGCTTCTGAGCTTGATCATTTTCGTGCGACCCTGCGTAACCGACATCAGGCTGACGAGGCTGGGCGTGGCTGATCCCGAAACCAGAACCGCGTTGCTGAAAAAAGCGCGCATCGCGGCCACTTCGCGCGCGTGATATCTCGGTGCCGGATCCATCTGGCGGTAAGATGTGTCGTGTTCCTCATCCAGAATAATAATTCCGGGATTCTGTACCGGAGCGAAAATTGCGGATCTCGGGCCAATGGCAATTTGCTTCTCGCCGCGCCGAAGTTTTTCCCAGGCGTTCATCCGTTCACGGTCGTTCAGGCGGCTGTGAAGTACGGCGATCCGATCCCCGAAAATTCTGTAAAACCGCCGTACCGTTTGCGGCGTCAGCGCAATTTCCGGCACGAGTACCAGTCCGCCGCGATTTTTGCTGAGCACGTGTTTCAGGGCGTGAATGTACACTTCGGTTTTTCCGCTTCCGGTAATCCCGTAAAGCAGAAAGTTGCTGAACGACTGCTCGTCAATGGCCGTCTGAATATCGGTGACCGCTTTTTGCTGATCTTCATTCAGTTCTGAGATGGAATCCGGGCTGTAATCATAATCGGGCACGGGCTCTTTTGCTTCGCGCTCTTCTTTAATCAAAAAACCTTCACTTTCCAGTTTGCCGAGCGTGTAGGTCGTCAATTCGGGATGCACTGAAAGCGCAGCCGTCGTATCAGGAAGCGGGATCTTTTCCTCGCTCAGCACAAACAGCGCCTGTACCCATTTTGGACGTTTTGGTTCCGGGTGCTCATCAAATAAAGACCGGATCGCAGTTTCAGAAACTTCCGGATTCACCGCCCATACGAGCTCTGTTTTTGGTTTCACCCGAAGTTCCGGCTCATCGCGGTAAACCAGCAGGCCCATTTTTTTCAGTCGCGCCAGGTGTCCGGTTTCCTGCTCCTGCCACCGTTTTCGCGCGTCTTTCAGCAGGATTTTATCTTCATTCAGGATGGAATCGAGAATTTCGTTTTCCTCTTTGGTAAGCTTCTTCGGTCGTTTTTTTTTCGTGACGCGAACGTACGTCTGCGCATGAAAATTGAGTCCGGCCGGAAGTGCGGCCTGAATCGTTTCGCCCCATCCGGCGTAGTAAAAGCGGTGCATCCAGCTGGTGAGGCGAAGCATATCCGCATCCATAACCGGCTCGGGATCAAGCACCTCGGAAACAGCGCGCGTTTTAAATTCAGGTTTTTTCTGATGCACCCGAACCGTCATGCCGATGCTCATCGTACCCCGCAGCGGAACCCAGACTCTCATTCCCGGTTTCAGATCATTAATTTCAGAAGGGAGCGAGTAGGTGAAAACCTCCCGCACCGCGGCAGGAAACGCCACATCAGCAAATAATTCGGTATTTTTTGTATTTTTATCGGCGTCCGTGCTCATGCCAAAAGGTAGCGTTTTTACGGGTTGTGAACAGCCCAAATTTCTCTGAATTTCATTTGTGCTTGCATTGGGGTTTACTAACTTACGCCTTTCGGCTACGCGAACCAGTCACACAGATTTCAAATCCTATGATGTTTAAAATTCCAAGCTTGCTGCTGCGTCAGCTTTATACATATAACAGCCTCAGCAACACTGATGATGGGTTTACTTTTTCGGTGAAAAACCGGCTAAGTGATTCTGAAATAACGGGAATTTACGGCGTTAAGGTTGGCGGCCACGAAATTACGGATGATAATATTGAGCTGGAACTTCAGGACGGAACCCGGCTGACACCAGCGCAAATCAGTAAGGATAATCCGGTTTCTTTCAAGCTAAAAGAGACGGCAAAGTTTTTCATCAAAGGGGTAAAGCTCCCCAGGGGAAAGCATGCCGTTAGTTTTGGATTTCTGACGGAAAACTTTGGGAAACTGAACGTGAGCGTGGAAGATTCTGTCGGGGAGGATGAGGTAGAGCGGGTTTCGATTCCCATCAATAAGGAAAATGATTACTCGAAGGAGATCATCAAAAAACGGCAGGATTTCGTTAAAGAATATTCCGGATTTGAACCGAAACACATCACAAAATATTCGTTTGATCCTGACGAAACGCAGGGGAATATCGAGGCATTTACGGGCGTGGCGCAGATTCCCATCGGATTTGCCGGCCCGATTAAGGTGAACG
Organism: Balneolia bacterium; assembly: GCA_003567135.1. Lineage (GTDB taxonomy): Bacteria > Bacteroidota > Rhodothermia > Balneolales > Cyclonatronaceae > PXAI01. Next base: position 3,018 of record PXAI01000334.1, read on the forward strand.
GTGAACACGCAACCGGCGAATATCTGGTTCCGCTGGCGACTACCGAAGGAACGCTCGTAGCTTCGTATAACCGCGGCATCAAGGCGCTGAATTTATCCGGCGGGGTGATGTGTACCGTGGCGGCTGATTTCATGCAGCGCGCGCCGGTCTTCATTTTTGACAATGCCCGCGAAGCCCGCAATTTTCTGGAGTGGATCAAGGATAATATGGATCACATCCGGGAGGAAGCCGAGGCAACTTCAAGCGTGGCCAAGCTGGCGTATATCGATCCTTATCTTTCTAACAAATTCGCGTATCTCCGGTTTAACTATACCACGGGCGATGCTGCCGGACAGAACATGGTCGGCCGCGCAACGTTCGCGGCATGCAGCTGGATCATCGATAATTACCCGAATATCAAGCGGTTTTTCCTGGAATCGAATTTTGCCACGGATAAAAAAGCATCGCAGGTGAACATCATGCGCACGCGCGGAAAACGCGTAACGGCCGAGGCGGTTCTGAAACGGGATGTACTGATTGAAGTACTTCGTGTTGAGCCGGAAAGCCTGAATTATCACAACGGCGTTTCCACAGTTGGCGCGTTTATCAGTGGGGCAAACAACAACGGCGCGCATTCGCCCAACGCGATAACGGCCATGTTCATCGCCACCGGACAGGATGTTGCCAACGTTTCGGAATCCTCAGCCGGAATAATTTATTCGGAGCTGACGCCTGAGGGTGATCTTTACTGCTCGCTTACGATTCCATCTCTGATTATTGCCACGTATGGCGGCGGAACCGGACTTCCCACACAGCGCGAATGTTTGGAAATTATGGGCTGCTACGGCCGCGACAAAGTGAAAAAACTGGCTGAGATTATTGCCGGTGTCGCGCTTGCCGGTGAGCTGAGCCTGGGCGCCGCTATATCTTCACTCGACTGGGTTTCGAGCCACGAAAAGTACGGCCGGAACCGCTAATTTTAAAAAAATAACTCTTACTGAAAATAGTGCGGAAGAAATTCTGTGCCAGAAAACTATTATTGAATGAATAAAATCAGCTATTTGCTTCTGGATATGGATGGCGTTGTGTTGCACGACAACGATCTCATTCCGGGCGCGGATCATTTCATGAAGCGAATTATGAAGCAGGGGATTGATTTCCGCTTTATTACGAATTATCCCTCGCAAACTCCCGCCGATCTTCAAAACCGCCTTGCATCTGCCGGACTGAAAATTCCCGTCGAGCACTTTTTTAACTCTGCGATGGCTACGGCCGCGTTCCTGTCGAATCAGGAGGGTCGTAAAGCGTACGTAATCGGTGAAGGTGCCCTAACGCACGAGCTTTACAAAATCGGATTTACGATTACCGACATCGATCCTGATTTTGTGATTGTGGGCGAAACCAAATCCTACAACTGGGAGATGATCAAAAAAGGTGCCTGGTTTGTGAGTCAGGGCGCACGGTTTATCGCCACAAATCCTGATGTGGCCGGTCCGAAAGGTTCGCCGGGATGCGGAGCAATGTGCGCCCCGATCGAGCGAATCACCGGAAAGCAGCCTTTTTATGTGGGCAAGCCCAATGCATTTATGCTTCGTGCCGCGCTCAACAGTATGAAAGCGCACACTGAAAATACGGCGCTCATCGGCGATAATATGAAAACCGACATTCTTGCCGGTGTTCAGGTTGGCATGGAAACTGTGCTGGTTCTCACCGGAGTCAGCCAGATGGCCGATCTGAATAAATATCCGTTTTTACCGAATCACATTTTTAAGAACCTGAAAGAAGTTGATATCATCTGATAATATCGCTTCAATCCGTTCAAAACATACTCAAGTTCTACTATGAAAGACGTCAATAAAATTATTCTGATCGGTGGTGCATTTGTGCTGCTTATCGCTCTCATCTCCTATTTTTGGTTTTTCGAAATGCCGCCCCCGGGAAAGGAAGTCGCTGCGCCTGATTTTCTGATTCCATCCCATATCACCATTAATGGCGAGCCGGATTACGACGGCGAAAAACTCCACTTCAGGGATTACAGCAACGTAATGCACGGTATTTTTATGTTTGGGGGGATGTCGCGGACCTCGGAGCTTGGCCATGAAAATTATCGCCCTGATCTGGCCACGTACGATATGCAGGAGCGAGGCGAGCGCTGGCTTCAGTTGATCGGCGAAATTGAAAACCGTTTTGAAAAGTCCGGACATATAGCGCCGTATATGATTCAGCGCGGAGAATCTTTTTATCGTCCGGATCGCATTGATTTATCAGTTTATGCTGATGCATCGTACGCGTATCACATGCACCACCGTGCGGGCCGTTTTGAGGATCACGGATTATTCGATCTGATCACGCGGCGCCCGGCGAGATACATCAGCGATATGGGTCGCTATTTGCTGGATGAGCACTACGGAAATGGAACGTTTTCCCACAGCGATGGCTCGGTTGACAACAACAGCATGGCATGGGGGCTTGGCGGAATTCACGGCCATGTGTACGCCTGGGTGGTCTGGAAAAAACCCGAAGGCGCCGATAACATGGGCCTTTTAAGCGAGGAGCAGCTCATCAACTGGCTGGGCTATGATGCGCAGGATTTAGTCGTGGTAATGCGAGAAGTTCTGGACGTAATGGACGAAGCCTGGTCGGACGAAATGGCGATGTACGATTTTGGCGGCGGCTTCACGTGGGATCTTGAAGCCCTCGGCTCGCTGATTCGCGGGAAAAAGGCTATGTATGAAACGCTGTTTATGTTTGGCGATGAGTACGCGCAGGAAGAAGCGCTGATCGTGTTTGAACGCACGGCGAAAATTGTGGAGCAGGCTCTGGAGCTTGTTCAGCCGTGGGGCCTTCCGTCTGCGCTAACGTTTGACGAAGACGGAGCCAGAGCGGCATCAGAAACGGTTGATCTGCATAAGCTTTATTCGTTTATGAATCACCTTGGCGGAGGCTTTGGTTTCGATCGTGAGCGCGAGGGGTCTTCGGAATTTATCGCTACGCATCGGCCGGATCTCAGCGCAAGGCTGGGTGAAGTTGCGGATATCATTACTGCCGGTGCGCTGGATCATCATTTCAGAAGCGGCAGGCTGGTAAGCTCGGTATCTTATTCAGATGGCTCGGTTGTGGATGAGCGGACTTCCGCTTCCGCAATCGGGATGTTTTTAACGGCTGCCGGAAATATTTATCTGAACGGAGAACGTTTTGTGAGAGCCGACAGATGGGACGGCACAAATCCTGAAGCGGAACAACTAACCCGCAGGCTTTACGATTTGATGATGGCGCACGTGGTGCTGCTGGAGCGGCAGTTTCTGGTAAAACGGGTTGATGATGATCCGAGACGTGCGGCAGTTCCGGAGGAGTGAGTGCCGGCAATTAAGCCGGATAACGGTGAAAAA
>PXAI01000294.1 GCA_003567135.1 Balneolia bacterium
AGCCTGTACCCGCTCGATCATGGCACGTTTTTATCCATCTATGCCGAAGCTGATGGCGAAGCGCTGGATATCAGAAACCTTCCCGATGAGATCGCATCCCCGATTGAGATTCCTGTTCATGTGGAAGCATGGGATTATCTTGGAAACGACGATTTCTATGCGGCTGAAGGAATTGTTGAGCTAATCTGGCCGGAATTCAATAACATCCCCGAATACTGGGACATTGAGCTGCAGGATAACGAAACCGGAGAGATTATTGATCTTCGTCGCGATTCGGGATACACCATTGAGCTGACAGCCGCAGCGCGCAATCTCGTTCTGAATAATAGCCCTGAGATAAAATCCCCTAAAATCTCCGATAAATCAGCTGCGCGTTTTTCACTGATTGTTTCTGCTCAGGCTACTTCAGCCGGAACTGATGAAAACCTGCCGCGCAAGTTTTCACTCAGCCAAAATTACCCTAACCCGTTTAATCCCACGACATCCATCCGCTATTCCCTGCCGGAAACGGCTGAGGTCGTTTTGGACGTCTTTAACATTCAGGGGCAGCGCGTGGCGCGTCTGGTTAACGGCAGACAGCAGGCCGGCGAACACGCCATTAGTTTTGATGCATCGCGCCTTGCCAGCGGTATTTATATTTACAGACTCAAAGCCGGGAACCAGACCTTATCCCGTAAAATGACCCTGATCAAATAGACCGGGCTGATTTTGCACATTCCGGCCGGGCTGTTTACGCCCGGCCGGATTCACAATTCCGCAAAATATTCAAATAAAGCGGTATTCGTGCTTTGGCATTATCTTTGTACTGACTGAGATCAACTTTACCTGTTTACTAAAAAATTACTCTATGAAACCGACTGTTACGACCCTTCTATTTCTGGCCTTTGTTTTCTTTTCATCCGCATCACAGGCACAGCTTTCCGGAACGTATAATGTGGGAAGCGGTCAGGACTTCACATCACTTGAAGACGCCTTTAATACGCTGATGGCTGACGGGAACTCAGGGGATGTCACCTTTCTGATTACAGAAGATCTTTCTGAAAGTGCTAACGTCGTACTCGGTTTTGATCCCGGTGCTGAAAATACCATCACCATAAAGCCCGCGCCTTCTGCAACTCCGGTTGTAACCTTTTTAGGCACATCCGATAACAGTATCTACAACGGCGCCTTGATTATCGGCCTTCCTGAGCCGGACGGCGGCGGCGGAGCCCTCACGTTTACCCGAAACATCATTTTTGACGGATCAAATTCGGAAAACGGATCATCCAGAGATATAACGTTCCAAACCGACTCCGGTGCTCTGGACAGCAATATTTTCAGAATTATCGGCGATACGGATAACATTCAGTTCAGGAACATCAACTTTGAGGTAAATCAGCCTGGAAATCCGTTTAACACCTTTCAGATCACCAGCCGTGCAGATGCCCTCCATAACGATATCCAATTTGTGAATAATAGTTTCACGAATTTGAATGCGAATTCCGCGAGAGTTATCATGACCGACGGAATTGTAAGCGCTGAAAATGGCCCGAATCTTACCATTGAGGATAACGATATCGTAACCCGCCGCTACGGCATCTGGCTTCGCGAAGTGGGCGGTAACACGACCATTCGTGGAAACACAATCAGCATTGAACACACGGGCAACTTTTTCGCGTATGGCGTACTTGTAGACGAAGTCGCCGAATCTGACGCCGAAATTATCATCGAGGATAATATCTTCCAGAACAGCTTCAGCCCCAATACGATGGTTGGCATCAGGGGCAGCGCGGCGGCAAACTACGTTATTGACGGCAACACGTTTCAGGGCTTAGGCTCCGGCGATGGTATCACGCGGCCGGTTTGGGTTGATTCTGAAGGCAGCTATACCATCACCAATAACCTTTTCACGCAAATTTCCGGCGATAGCGAAGTGCGTCTCGCAGAGGTTCGAAACTTCACCGGTGATATCACAATCTCTGATAACACGTTTAGCGACGTTAGCGTAACGGGCGACCTGACGGCCATACTCGCCAGTTCTGCAGCGGGCTATACCATCAGCGGGAATACGTTTGAGTCGTTATCTTCCGGCGGACTCCTTACAGCCCTTAATGTTCAGTCGCATGGTTCCTACCAGGTTGAGTCCAACGAGTTTTTCAATCTCAACGGCGATGGCGGTATTGAAGTCGTAAGCTTCAGCTCAGAAATCGACGAGGATTATGATGCCACATTCGTCAATAATATGATGACCGGATTTTCCTCCGGTGGTGACGGCGAAGCTCTTTATGGAATTATTTTAAGGTCTCCGTCCGCACCGGCTGAGGCATCGCTTACGCTTCATCATAACACATTCCGCCTCAATCCACTCGACGTTTCTGGCAGCGGATGGAACTACAGAGCGTTGTTCCTCTTCAGTAATCCCCGCATTTCAGCAGAGCTTCGTAACAACATTTTCATTAATGAAGATGACAACGGATCAAACGTAACCAGCTACGCCTATTATCAGGCCGGATCAGCTGCGGCATCGTTTGATTCTGATTACAATCTCTGGTTCGTTGCCCATCCTGAAACATCATCCACATGGCTCTCCCGCCACGGTGGTGAAGGAACCAACACCACTGAGCTGAGCGGACACCAGACAAGCACCGGCGATGAAGCCAACTCCGTATCTACATCCGCAGAATTTGTTTCAGGTGATGATCTGCGTCTTACCGGAAGCTCACTCGGCGATCAGAACCTCGCCGGTATTCCGCTGGCAACGGTTTTGGTGGATATCGACGGAACGCCACGCGACAATGAAAACCCGTACATGGGCGCTTTTGAAGGCCCGTCACTTTCCGCAAACGATCGCGACGTAACCTTTTCCGTGGATATGAACGTACAGGCTGCGCTTGGCTTTTTTGATACGGAATTAGGGGATGAAGTCTATCTCCGCGGCGATTTCAACGATTTTGAGCCGACGGATGTAATGAGCGAATCTGCGCCCGGTATCTACGAACTAACTATCGCCATTGATGGTCAGGCCGGCGAATCGGTCGACTACAAGTTTTTCATCCTCGCAGGTGATGGCCGCACGCTTCCAAACGACGGCTGGGAACTGCTGGACGAAAGTGATCCATTGCTGAACCGTTCTTTTACACTGGGAGCAATTGGAGAGCCTCAGGTTCTGGATACAGTATTCTTCAACGACAATGACGAGTTCCCTGAAGATGATGTGGTAACCGTTTGGCCGGGAGATGCGAATAACGACGGCGTGGTCAACGAGCAGGATGTGCTCTCACTCGGAACATACTGGGCAGAAACCGGACCGCAGCGCGACGACGCCTCTATCGACTGGACAGGTCAGCAGGCCGAACCATGGAATCCGGAAGAAGCCACGTTTGCAGATACAAACGGCGACGGACAAGTTGATCAGTCTGATCTGCTCGCTATTGGCGTAAATTTCGGTGAAACGCACGGCACCGTTCTTCTTGATGAAAACCCGCTTTTCACTACGCCTCTCCCCGTTCTTAACTCCGGCGAAAGCGTTCGTGTTGAGATAAACCCGTCTGTCACCGCTGATCTTCAGGGTCTCTCGTACAGTTTTTCTGTGATTGGAGCCTCAGATGCAGATTTTGCGATCAGTGACATCAGTACAGGCAGCTGGGCCGATGACTGGAACAACTCTTCATCGCTCATAAACTTCACCCGCGAAGAGGATAACAGCGTTTCAGGCGCACACGCTCACAAAGGATTTACAAACACGGTATCAGCTGATACTTTTGTTGAATTCACCATTACGGCTGAGTCATTCATGAGCGGAACTGAACTCGTGATTGACCGGCTGGTCATCGTTGATGAAAACGGATCACAAATCAACTGGGCGGATATTGATGTAAACATGGAAACCGAAGCCGGAACATCGGCCGGAACGGATGAACTCCCGCAGAAAACCGCGCTTCATCAGAACTATCCGAATCCTTTCAATCCGGTAACGCAGATCGTTTTCGACCTGAGCCAGCCTTCTGATGTCACCATCGAGGTCATGAATATTCTGGGCCAGCGCGTCGCAATGCTTGCCAATCAGGAATCCATGAGCGCCGGAAGCCATGTTCGCACATTCGATGCTTCACGTCTGACAAGCGGCGTTTATCTGGTTAGAATGTCAGCCGGGAGTGAGCAGTTTACCCGAAAAATGATGCTCGTTAAGTAAATTTTTATCACCTGATCTATTTGATTCTCATGACTGAGATCTGCATGAAACGTCAGCCTTGCATTCGTTCTTACTACTCCGTAAACCGGTGCAGGCTGGCAGTTTTTATCACCCTGATTATTCTTTTTGCTTCGCTGTTTCCGCTAAAGGGAACGGCTCAGGTCGACTTTACCGGAAGCTTCAACTCGTTTGTGTTTCAGGAAGTGCTTTCGCACATGCCGGGATCAGGCAGTAACGGTTATCAGCCACCCACTGATGCAGAAATCAACGATTTCGGACTCGTTTTCGAGCACATGAAAAACGGTAATTACAGTGAAGTCCAGCCAATTCTGGATGACTATGGATATCAGTTTTACCGCTTTCACCACACCGCCGAAAACCCTGATACTTTTTATCTGATTTACGAGGTTCCGCCGATTACACGCGGCTGGGGTATGTACGTGATTCGCGAAAATTATGACCGCAACGTTCACGTTCAGGTGCCGCATCCTCTGTTTGATACCAACACGCCTCAGGTAGGTGCGCGCAGTTTTGTACGGCATAATATGCGCTTTTATTCCATAGCCGGAGCGCACCGGTATGCGAACGGTCCTATCGGTACAAACCCCGTTTCGGATGTAGCTCGCGATCACCCCAGCATTTTCCAGCGCGCACATGAGGTTTGGTCGGATACGGAAGCTCTGCAGCTGCATGGATTTAACGATCAAAATCCTATTTACAACGACTATCCCGATGTCGTCATTTCCAACGGAACCACAAGTCCGCAGCCGGTTTTATACACGCTGGCCGATCTGCTTATCGCGCGCAACATTTCCGCCGGTGTGTATGATGAAGACACCATGAACGATCTTTCCCTGCTGGCCGCAACGCAGAATCCCCAGGGACAATGGTCGGCGCAGAATAACCGAACTTTCATCCACTATGAAATGGCGCGCTATCTTCGTGAATTAGAAGATCCGGGCGATATGAGCAGCCCGATTAATACCGTAATCTCCACATTTGGCTTTGCATTTCAGGAAACGGTCTCGGGCGGCGCATTTTACGTGGGGAATGCAGGAACGGCACCCGGCGGTACTGATCCGGATTTTGAAAACCTGGGCGACGCGTTTGATTTTTTCTCGCCCCGCGAACTCGACGGTGATGTAGACCTGATCATCACAAGTGACCTAAATGAATCCGAAAACGTGTTTATCGGCACAAATACGGCCGGCTACCAGCTTATCATCAGGCCGCTCGAGGGTACGTCTCCTGTGGTTACGTTTTCTTCAACTTCTTCAAACTCCAGCATCAACGGAGCGCTGGTTATCGGAGCCGAAAGTGATAACTGGAGCCAGCTGAGAAGAGTGCGCAATCTGATCATTGACGGCGGTTCAGGCTCAGCGGGAAGTTCATCCAACATGACGTTCAGAACATCCCCGAATGCGGCCTCTACAAACTATTTCAGGATTCTGAATGCTGAGAACGTAACCTTCAGAAACCTGAACATCGAAATTAATCAGGAAAGTTTTGACGCCGTACTGATCTCAAATCTTCGCAGAGATGGCGTGGATTACCTCACGTCCGACATTACGTTCGATCAGGTTTATATCAGGAATACCAGCAGGTCATCCGCCCGTTCTATCATTATGCGGGATGTGTTTGACGAACCCCAGTCTGCGCCCGGACTTCTTACGGTAAAAAACAGCCTCATAGAAGCCGGGAGATACGGAATCTGGCTCAGAGAATTTGGGAGCGACGCAGACATCCACAATAATGAAATCCGTATTAATGAAACCGACGGCCTTGGGGCACGCGGAATTTATATTGAGGATACCGCATCAGAAAACGTAACGGTGAATATTCACAGTAATACGTTCAGCCAGCTTTCAGCCGGATTACAGCTTTACGCCATCGAGGTTTCCGCGCCCGGTTCGATGAATGTGTACAACAACATGATCACCGGTTTTGAGTACAATGGTACAACCGCCTCGGACGACGTCTACTTTTACGGGATTTTAGCCGGCACCCCTTCCGCCACGATGACGGCAAACATCGACTTCAATACCATCCGCATGAATCCGCTGAACTACCCCGGCGGCGAAGGCTGGAGATACCGTGGGGTACAAATGAACAGCAGCAACAGCATTACGGCTCATCTTCGGAACAACATTATCATTCTTGAGGATGAAAACC
>PXAI01000151.1 GCA_003567135.1 Balneolia bacterium
AAGCACCCGCGGTCCTGTAGCTTCTGTTTTCAACGCCGGTCTTCTTCGTGCCGATGAAGGTTTTGAAGCAGCTGAAAAAGCCATTGTATCTTACGGCTCAATTGAAATGAGCTTCCTCGAAAGAGGCCTGGTATGGCTGTCGCTGTTCATTGCACTTGCTCCGCTTATCGGATTTACCGGTACGGTAATCGGTATGGTTCAGGCATTTGACGCTATTGAAGAAGCCGCTGATATTTCACCAAGTATTGTTGCTGGTGGTATCAAAACAGCGCTTCTTACAACACTTGCCGGACTGATCGGTGCTATTATTCTGCAGGTCGGATACAACTACTGTGTATCCAAAATTGACCGTCTCGTTGTGGATATGGAAGAGAGTTCAATCGTTCTCATCGATTCCATTGCTATGCTTGATAAAGGCGGCAAAGCTTAATCAGAATAATTTCACCTTCAAATCGTAAACATAATGATGTCTTTATTTGCATTAGGCCTTGGTGACGGATTCAGCGCACATCCCTGGATAGCTACAGGACTTATGGTTGCCGTACTGCTACTGTTAGTGGGTAACCTCGCTATCCTGGTTTTTGGATCCATGAATATTGCCAAAGGCAAGCACAAAATTGAGCAGGTCGTATCGTTTTTCGTACCTGTATTGATTTTTCTGATTTTATGGGGCGTCGTCGGCGATCTTCAAATTGCCGCTATCTCCACCTTTCTGGTGATGATCGTCCTCATGTTACTTGGAATTGTAATTTCAGGCTCCAGAAGCCTGTTTACCAAAATCTAAAGCACGCCTATGTTGCTTAAAAAGAAACGTGGCAGGGAAGGGGCAGAGGTGCCGTCATCCTCATTGGCTGATATCGCCTTTCTGCTTCTGGTATTCTTTCTCGTTGTAACCACCATTGATGTAGACACCGGGATCGGACTCGTTTTACCTCCGCCACCTGATGATGAAACACCCCCACCTGAAATTCGTGAACGCAATATGCTCACGATTCTGATGAACGCCGCCGGCCAGATTCAGATGAACGACAGCCGTGCAGCGGTAAGGGACGTTCGCCCGAAAGTAGTAAGCCACATCACCAATAATGGTGTGGATCCGAACCTTTCAGAATCTCCGCGTCAGGCTATTGTTTCGATTAAAACCGACCGCCAAACACGGTACGATTTTTACATCGAAATGCTTGATGAGGTTATCGGCGCCTATCGGGAAGTGTGGAACCAACAGGCCAGGGAATTAGGATTCCGGGACTTTCAACACTATATGAATAATGTTGATGGCGAAAACGTGATTCGACAAAACTACCCAATGAACCTTTCACTTGCCGAACCCGACGCGGGATCATAAAGTTAAAAAATAAGACCCTATATGTCTCATTTTAAGAAAAAACAAGCCAGTACGAAGCAGGAGGTTCCCACAACCGCCATGCCGGATATCATCTTTATTCTTTTGATATTCTTTATGGTTGTTACGGTACTTCGTGAGGTTGAACTTCTGGTGCGTGTCAATCTGACCGATGCCGAAAACATCGAAAAGATTGAACAGAAACGCCTCGTTAGCTATATCTACATTGGTCCGGAAGTTCTTGGTCCAAACAGATTCGGCGATACACGTATACAGATTGACGATGCTCTCGTTGGGAATCTTGCTGAAATCCGAAGGCTGATGTACGATAAGCTGCTGGAAGAACCACGTATGATTGTTTCACTCCGTGTGGATGAAGAATCTGAAATGGGAATCGTCAGTGACGTTAAACAGGAGCTCAGACAGGCTCAGGCGCTCAGGATCAACTACTCGACTCGAAGGGCAGCCGGAGCTGACGTTCAGTTCTGAAGCCTGAACGTAGTCACGCATTTCTGCTAAAATTTAAAGGCTGTTTCATCTGAGACAGCCTTTTTTAATTGTATAAATCCTTATGTTGAGACAAAATAGAAATCAACAAATCATTTAATGTCAAAGAATCAAGCATTTACACCGATAGAAAAAATCGGGCGAAATAGTCTCATTGAAAAAATTACGTCGGATGTAAACAAACATTCAGATCAGCTTATTTACGGAATCGGAGATGATGCCGCTGTGCTGAATCAGGGGGAAGGGAAACATCTTCTGGTATCAACCGAGCTCTATTCCGAGGGCGTGCACTTCGATCTCATCTACACACCGCTTCAGCATCTGGGATTTAAACTCGTCTCGCTGGCAATTTCTGATATTCTCGCCATGAACGCGCTCCCTACGGCTATCACGGTTAGTCTGGGACTGACAAACAAAATATCCGTGGAAATGACCGAGCTCTTTTACAGCGGGGTGAAGTCGGCGTGTCAGGCTTATAACGTAGAGCTGGCGGGCGGAGATATTTCGGCATCTCAGCACGCCATGACAATTGGCATTACGGCTGTCGGCACGCAGGGTGCAGACAAAACGGTATATCGCTCCGGCGCAAAACCGGGCGAGGCCATTTGCATCACAGGCGATTTAGGCGGAGCGGCCTCGGGACTGATGATCCTGCTGCGCGAGAAAAAACATTTTGAAACGAGTGGCGGCGAATCTATGGAGCCGGATTTATCCCCGTTTGAGTATGTGGTGCGGCGCCAGCTGGTTCCTGAAGCCAGAATCGATTTGATCAAATCTATGGAAGAACACGGAATTATCCCCGGAGCCATGATTGATTTGTCACAGGGTCTCAACAGAAACCTGCTTGATATAACCGGTGCATCAGGGTGCGGCGCGATTATCTATGAAGCGGCTCTTCCGGTGAGTCCTGAAACGCGGGCTGCCGCCGATGAACTCGAAGAAGATATCGACAAATTCGTGCTGTTTGGCGGAGAGGAACCGGAGTTGCTCTTCACGCTGCCGGAGGATGACATCAAGAAATTCGCCGATTTATTCAAAGATTTCGTGGTTATCGGTAAGATGATCGACAAGAAAGACGGCGTATCGATGCAGACGGCTGAAGGACACCGAATGACGCTGCACTAAATTCATTTTCACGGGAACGGCCGGTCATGAATCGGGCATTTCGTTGGCATAATCCCTATATTTACAAACTGTGCAAATATCTGGGCTGCCGATACGTTTTGCGTGTTACACCATAGCTCAGAGTTCTGCTGATTTTTATTTATTTGAATACATGTCTGAAAAAGAAAATACTAAAACGCCTCCTAAACCAGACCAGAAGCCTGAAAATAAGCCCGGCAATAACTGGAAGTTTCCCATCTGGATTTACGTCGCCATTCTTGGCGGTCTCCTGCTCATTCAGGTTTTTGCTTTTTCTCAGGATCCGGGATCAAGAATCACATACAGTAAATTTCTGGATCACGTAAAGCAGGGCCATGTTGAGGAAGTGCTCATCATCAATAATGTTGAGATAGAGGGTAAATTTACCGAAGAATCCGTCTTTGCCGGTGAAGCTGGTCGGCAGGCCGAGGATATGCCGCAGCGCTGGCCGTTTGGTGCCGCTGAAACCGGCAACCGCTTCACCACAACGATGATTGAAGGCGATGACATTCGTCCGCTGCTGGATGAACACGGCGTTGAGTACGACGCGCAAATTCGTGAAAGCTGGTTTGGTACCTTCTTTTTCTGGATACTGTTTCTTGCGATTATTATCGCGTTCTGGGTTTTCATGTTCCGCAGGATGAATCCCGGCCAGCAGGTGCTGAATATCGGAAAGAACAAGGCCGCGCTGTACGATAAACAGGGTGAAAATAAAGTCACGTTCAAGGATGTGGCCGGACTTGAGGAAGCGAAAGAGGAAGTAGAGGAAGTCGTTGAATTTCTGAGGGCGCCCGAAAAATTCTCCACGCTGGGTGGGAACATCCCCAAAGGTGTGCTGCTTGTGGGCCCTCCGGGAACCGGTAAAACCCTGATGGCCAAGGCCACCGCCGGTGAAGCCGATGTGCCGTTTTTCAGCCTCAGCGGTTCAGATTTTGTGGAAATGTTTGTAGGCGTTGGTGCGGCACGTGTGCGAGACCTCTTCAAGCAGGCAAAAGAAAAAGCGCCCTGTATTATTTTTATCGATGAAATTGACGCGATTGGCAGGAGCCGTGGCAAAAGCGCGATGGCAGCCTCAAACGATGAGCGCGAAAACACGCTGAACCAGCTTTTATCCGAAATGGATGGATTCAATACGGGTAAAGGAGTAATTATCATGGCGGCAACAAACCGTCCTGACATTCTGGATTCGGCGCTTCTGCGTCCGGGACGTTTCGACCGCCAGATTCTGATTGACAAGCCCGATCTGAAAGGGCGCCAAGCGGTGCTGAAGGTTCATCTCAAAAAGATTAAAATTGGTGAGGATGTGGATACGCATCTTCTGGCATCTCAAACGCCCGGATTTGCCGGCGCTGAGCTTGCCAACATGTGTAATGAAGCCGCGCTGCTGGCCGCCCGCCGCGATAAGAAATTTGTGGAGATGATTGATTTCCAGGATGCGATTGAGCGCGTGGTTGCCGGCCTGGAAAAGAAAAATAAGATCATCAGCCCGTCCGAGCGCCGTATTGTTGCGTATCATGAAGCGGGCCATGCTATTGTGGGATGGTATCTGGAACACACAGATCCCGTGATGAAGGTAAGTATTGTTCCGCGTGGACTCGCCGCGCTTGGCTATACGCTGCAAACTCCGCTTGAAGATCGTTTCCTGATGACCCGCGAAGAGCTTGTGGACCGCATCTGTGCGCTGCTTGGCGGCAGGGTGGCCGAGGAGATTGAGTTTGGTAAAGTATCCACCGGTGCTCAGAATGATCTTGAGCGGATTACGCACATGGCGTTTGCAATGGTTTCTGTTTACGGAATGAGCGAGAAACTCGGATACATTTCGTACCACGATTCCAACAACGAAGGCGGTATGTTCGGCCTGAATAAAAAATATTCGGAGAATACGGCCCAGACCATTGATGAGGAAGTGCGCAGTATTGTGGATGAAGCCCGCAAGCGAACCAAAGAACTTCTGACCAAACATAAGGACAAGCTCGAGAAAATGGCTGAAACGCTTCTTGAAAAAGAGATTCTCGACAGCCGGGATCTGGTAGAGCTTCTTGGCGACAGGCCGCACGGAAACTACCCCATCAAAAAAGAAGATCTCGAGAAGCTGAACAACATCAAAAACGGCAAAGCCGGTAACGGATCAGTTTCCGCGAAAAAAGATGAAGAAAAGGCAGAAGAAACCACTGCTGATTCGGATGAAGAAACCAAGCCAGAAGAAAAGCCCGAAGCGGAACCTCCGAAACTTCCGGTTGAAGATAAGGTGACGGAGAAGAATTCTGATGAGAAGAAGAGGGCGGAGTGATTTCAGATTGGCGACGTGCGATTAGTGATTGGAGATTTTTTTTGGAATCGAAAAACTGGTCAATAGCAAACCTTCAATTGGGCTGTGGCTTTAGCCCAGCCATTTTAGGGAGATATTAAAACGGTCTCAGCCGGGGTCTTGCCAACACATACCATTCCTATCGCCGGACCTGTCATCTCGCCAAGCCGACCCGGAATCAGGTCAAACACTTTTAGCTAAAGGTAAAAGACAGCCACCCTTAACTACCGGCAAATCATCCCATTTTGTTGTATAGGATGGCGATTTATACTCCTGCTTCATTTTCCAGGGTTTTTCATCGCCGGAGGAAGCGTACCACAGCGAGTTTTTGCCCAGTTTACGATTCAGGCCATCAACGGCTTCCATCAGGCTGGTTTGCTTTTTTTCTGGCTTTTTGTCTGCAAAAAAGTTTCCCTGAACCGAACCGGCATCCACAATTCCGTGCAGCATCACACCCGCTTTTTGGTAATAGAGGCCGGGCAACCATATTTCCTGAAGGGCTTTCTCAGCCGCGGCGGCAAGGTCGGGCGTAAACGCCGAGGGCCCGGGTAGTGAAACCGAAGCAGATTCGTTGTAATAGGGGAAATCCGGACTGTATTTATTGGTCTTAAGAAATACCTGAACCCGGGTCGCAAGTGAATGCTGATCACGCAATTTTTCCGCCGCCCTCGCTATGTACGTATGAACGGCCTCAGATAAAAATACGGGATCATCCACAGGTTTACCGAATGATCGCGATGATAAAATTCCCTTACGCGGCTCAATTACCTCTTCCAGCTGAATACACGGAATGCCTCTCAGCTCATTGACGGTGCGAAGGCCGGTTACTTTCAGGTTTTTCTTCACCCAGCGGTCAGGTGTGTTTTTCAGATCCAGGCCGGTTTGAATCCCCCGGCTTTCAAGAAACTGCGCATAATTTTTACCGATCCCCCATATTTCAGAGACAGGAATGCGCTTCAGGCAGGCGTCAATTTTTTCGGGTGTGCTGATATCAAGCACGCCGTTTCTGAGCTCGTTTTTCTTGCAAAAAAAGTTGGCAATTTTGGCTAAGGTTTTCGTAGGAGCCAGGCCGATGGAAACCGGAAGGCCGGTCCATTTTTTAACCGTATTTCTGATTTCAGCCGCGTACTCCTCCGGCTCTGTATTTCGCGGGATTTCCAGCTTCATAAAAGCCTCATCAATCGAGTACACCTCTATGGCATCGGTGAAACGGCTGAGGGTTTCCATCACCCTGCGGGACATATCCCCGTAAAGCGGATAATTTGATGAGAGCACTTTTACATCGTGCTTTTCAAAATCTTTCCGGCATTTGAAAGCCGGTGTACCCATTCCAATCCCGATCTGTTTTGCCTCCATCGACCGCGCAATTACGCAGCCGTCGTTATTGGAAAGCACAACAACCGGCCTGTTCCGCAAAGCCGGGTTGAACACGCGTTCACACGAAGCGTAAAAATTGTTGCAGTCGGCTATGGCGTACCGGGTGTTCATCTTTTTACCGGGCCTGGTGAATTACGTAGGTTACCACACCCCAGATCTCGAAATCGGAATCGGGTTTGACCTCAATCGTGCTGAACTCCGGATTTTCGGGATGCAGATAAACTTTGCCGCCCGTTTTCTCAATGCGTTTTACCGTAAACTCCCCGTTCAGAATCGCCACGATAATCCGGTTATTTGCGGGATCTGCCGCACGGTCAACAATCAGAATATCACCGGATGCAATACCCGCATCGCGCATTGATTCGCCCTGAACCCGGACAAAAAACGTGGCGGCGGGATGTTTAACGAGATACTCGTTCAGATCAAGCTCTTTTTCAATATGATCCTGAGCAGGAGAGGGGAACCCGGCCTGAACCGATTCAGAAAATAACGGGGGACGCGCCAGCGGCTTCGTGTTTGCCACCGGTCTGATTTCATCAATTTTCATAATGTTCGCTTTTTAAAAACATATCAGAATCAAAACATTGCAGAGCGATCTGATCGTTTCGGCTTTCGTGCTGTATATCTGTCATAATTCCATTCCTGTACGATATCGCATGACAGAATGCGGAGCATTAGTCTGTCAAAAAGTAAGTAAAGAAGTTGCCGTATAATTTGGCACGGTATTTGTCCAATAGTTAACCGAAACAAAAAACGCAAAGATGTTAAGATTCACACAGAATCAAAAACGTATTTGCGGTGAATATTCACTAACAAATCTAACTCTAACCAAGGAGTCACAAACATGGCATCTATTAAACCTTTGGCTGACCGGGTGATCGTAAAGCCCGACGTGGCTGAGGAAAAAACCTCATCCGGTATTATTATTCCTGACACCGCAAAAGAGAAGCCGCAGCGCGGAACTATCATTGCTGTAGGCGAAGGCCGTTACGAAAACGGAACCAAAATTGAGATGAGCGTTAAGTCCGGCGATAAAGTCCTTTACGGCAAGTACGCCGGAACCGAGATCACACTCGAGGGCGAAGACCTGATGATTATGCGCGAAAGCGACATACTGGGGATTGTTTCTTAATCAGGCGTCCTGAATCTCACAGATGTGATCTGTTCTGATTTTTAAACGAAAAATTTTAACTCAAAAGAAGACTGACGAATTATGTCAAAATTAGTTCATTATAACGTTGACGCGCGCGAATCACTGAAGCGCGGTGTCGATAAATTAGCAAACGCTGTTAAAGTTACGCTCGGTCCACGCGGCCGTAATGTAGTCATCGAGAAATCCTTTGGTGCTCCAACGGTAACCAAAGATGGTGTTACTGTAGCCAAAGAGATTGAACTGGAAGACAAGGTAGAAAATATGGGCGCCCAGATGGTGCGCGAAGTTGCTTCCAAAACCAGCGATAACGCCGGTGATGGTACAACAACAGCTACCGTACTTGCTCAATCAATTATCCAGACCGGCCTCAAAAACGTAACTGCCGGTGCAAACCCAATGGACCTCAAGCGTGGAATCGACCAGGCTGTATCCGCTATCGTGAAAGAGCTGAAGAACCTCAGCAAGCCTGTTGGCGACAGCCTTTCAAGCATTCAGCAGGTAGGAACCATCTCCGCCAACGGCGACGAAGAGATTGGTAAGCGTATCGCTGAAGCGATGGAAAAAGTGGGTAAAGATGGTGTTATCACCGTTGAGGAAGCAAAAGGAACCGAAACATACCTCGAAACTGTAGAAGGTATGCAGTTCGACCGCGGTTACCTCTCTCCATACTTCGTAACCAACAGCGACAACATGGTTGCTGAGCTTGAAGATCCGTATATCCTGATTTTCGACAAGAAAATCTCAAACATGAAGGATCTGCTCCCGGTACTCGAAAAAGTAATCCAGACCGGCAAACCTCTGCTGATTATTGCTGAAGATATTGAAGGCGAAGCCCTCGCGACCCTTGTGGTTAACAAACTGCGCGGCACGCTCAAAATCGCTGCTGTAAAAGCTCCTGGTTTTGGTGATCGCCGTAAAGCTATGCTCGAGGATATCGCCATCCTTACCGGCGGTACGGTAATCAGCGAAGAGCGTGGTTACAAACTCGAAAACGCTACGCTTGATTTCCTCGGACAGGCTGCCCGCATCAGCATCGACAAAGACAACACAACTATTGTTGATGGTAAAGGCAAGCAGGACGACATCAAAGCCCGCGTAAATCAGATCAAGGCTCAGATTGAGAACACCACATCTGACTACGATCGTGAGAAACTCCAGGAGCGTCTGGCCAAGCTAAGCGGCGGTGTTGCTGTTCTTTACATTGGCGCGGCTTCAGAAGTTGAGATGAAAGAGAAGAAAGCCCGTGTTGAGGATGCTCTCCACGCTACCCGCGCTGCCGTTGAAGAAGGCATCGTGCCAGGTGGTGGTGTTGCGCTCATCCGCTGCAGCCACGTGATTGATGGCCTGAAAGCCGACAATCAGGATGTGAAGCTTGGCTTCGCAATCGTATCCAGAGCAGCTGAGGCACCGCTTCGTATTATCTCAGGAAACGCCGGTGTTGAGGGCTCCATCGTAGTTCAGCGCGTGAAAGAAGGCAAAGGAAACTTTGGTTTCAACGCACGTACTGAAGTTTACGAAGACCTCGTGAAAGCAGGTGTTATCGATCCTACGAAAGTTACCCGTACCGCACTCGAAAACGCCGCTTCCGTAGCAGGGCTGATGCTCACTACCGAAGCCGTTATCTCCGAGAAGCCGTCGAAAGACGACGATAAAGGCGGACCTGCCCCCGACATGAGCGGAATGGGCGGCATGGGTGGAATGGGCGGAGGCATGGGCTTCTAAACCCATCCTGACGTTCAGGCCAAACCAACCTGATATAAAAATGCCCCGGAGCTTAACGTTCCGGGGCATTTTTTTTGGAGATTATTTGAAATCGAAGGTAATGATCTCAGGTACGCAACGAAGCCATTTTAACGGGCTTCATCATTCCGCCACCGATCTCACTAAAGCTTCAGATACTTCACATGCTCAACACCATCCATTCCGATGATTGCGCTGAGTGTGTCTTTATCTGCGTCTTTATCAATGGAGATTCCCGTAACGGCACGCGAGGTGTCTTTCGCGCGGCCAAGGCTGAGCGCCGCAATGTTAATGTCGTTTTCAGCGAGTTTTGAACTCACCGCAGCCAGCATTCCGGGGCGATCCACGTTTCTGTAAAGGATTACGGTTCCCTTCAGGTGCAGCTCAATATCCAGCCCGTCGATATTCACCACGCGATGATCCTGCTCGTTGAAAATCGTGCCGGAGATATGTTTGTACGCCGGAGAACCGTCCAGCTTCACGGTAATTAAATCAGCATAGGTTTTGGAGGATTTCGTCTTTGCCTCCGTAATTTCTATACCTTTCTGATCCGCAAGATAGCGGGCGTTAATCAGGTTTACCGGCGCGTTATCAGCGATTTCGAAAAGATATCCTGAAAGAAATGCATCTGTGAGGATTTCTGCTTTTTCCGCGCATTTCCCGGAATATTCAAGCGTGATTTTTCCGGGATTTCCGCTGTTTGTCTGGCAAGCGAATTTCCCAAGTCGATCAGCAAGCTCAAGCAGCGGCTGAACTTCGCGATCTGTACTCAGCGCGATGGACTTCCCGTTCAGGCTGCCTTTGTAATTCTTGTTTTCAAGCGCATCGGCAATTTGTTCCGCAATCTGTACGGCCACTTTTTCCTGTGCTTCCTCGGTTGATGCTCCAAGGTGCGGCGTACAAACTACTTTGGGATGTTTCAGCAGCTCATGGAGTGATTCCGGCACGGGCTCAGTCGTGTACACATCCAGCGCGACTTCCGAAACGGTTCCGTCTTCGAGCAGGCCGAGCAGATCACTTTCGTCAAAAATACCGCCTCTTGCGCAGTTTACGAGACGCACGCCTTTTTTCAGCTTCGACGCATTCGCTCTGCTGATGAGTCCGCGGGTTTTTTCGGTGAGGGGAGTGTGAACGGTGATGATATCAGAATTCGCGAGCAGCTCGTCCATATCTACCAGCTTAACACCAATTTCCGCAGCACGCTCTGTGGTCATATAGGGATCATACCCGATGATATTCATTCCGAAGGATTTCATCCTTTCAGCTACAGATGACCCGATTTTTCCCAGGCCAACCACGCCGAGCGTTTTGCCGTGGACTTCGGTCCCCATGTAGAGTTTCCGGTCCCAACGTCCTGCTTTCAGGGAAGCAACGGCATTGGGGATGTTTCGCACGAGCGATAAAATCAGTCCGCAGGCGTGTTCAGCGGTGGAGATGGTGTTGCCGTCGGGCGTATTCATCACCAAAACGCCGAGTTTTGTAGCGGCTTCGATATCGATGTTATCCACACCTACGCCGGCTCTTCCGACCACCTTAAGATTTCCTTTGGCGTGCTGAATCAGCTCTTCGGTAACCTTGGTGGCACTTCGTACCACGAGGCCGTCGTAGTTGCTGATGGTTTCGTAAAGCTTTTCCTGATCAAGTTTGCTGACCAGATCTGCCTCGATACCGCGTTTTTTCAGGATATCGGCGCAAACCGCATCAACGTTATCCAACAATAGTACTTTCATTTACTTTATTTTTTGGTTCTCATAGCAATTAGAAGTGGCCGTTTTTTCGTGCCACAATAGTTATTCAATAATAAAATCATTAATCAGATCAACGATTTCGGCAATGCCGTCTCGTTTTTCAGAGGAGATAACGAACTGCGGCACATCAACATTTACAGTGCGCTGAAGCTTCCGGTATTCGGCATCCATCTGCTTTATTTTATTTTTTCCAAGCTTATCAGCCTTGGATAAAATCAGGGCAAACGGAACCTGATTGGCCGCAAGAAAATAGATAAAATCTGAATCATTAGCTTGTGGTTTATGGCGGATATCAACCAGAAGCAGTACAAGGCGGATATTTTTTCGTTTGGAGAGATATCGCTCCAGTTCCTTTCCCCAGCGATCCTGCTCGCTTTTCGGAACTTTGGCGTATCCGTAGCCGGGAAGATCAACCAGATGCCAGCTGTCTTGCATCAGAAAATAGTTCATCGCCCGCGTTTTGCCGGGTACGTTACTTGTTTTGGCAAGATTGCCTCTGTTGGTAAGCGCGTTGATCAGCGAAGATTTTCCCACGTTGGATCGTCCTGCCAGACAAACTTCGGGGAGATCAGATTCCGGGCACAAATGGTACGCCGGCGCGCTGGTTACAAAGGATGCGGGAATGGCTATCGTCCGCTTTTTTTCGGTCGGCTGATCGTTACTGCTGCTCATAAATTATACGGGTTCATTGGCTTCTTTGCCCATCTGCTCGAGAACCGGCACAGGATAATCGCCGGTAAAGCAGGCACGACAGTAGTCGCGGCGGTTCGGATTTGCTTCGCGTACGGCATTCAGCAAACCGCGCGGAGATAAATAGTGCAGGCTGTCCACACCAAGCGCCTCGCCGATTTTCCGGACATCCTGATTATAAACGTTGGCAATCAGTTCTTCAGGGCTCGGGAAATCCATCCCGTAATAGCACGGTTCGGTGATCGGGGGAGAGCTCACCATAAAATGAATTTCTTTGGGATTACATTTCCGCACCATTTCAATCAGGTGGCGGCTGGTGTTCCCACGCACGACGGAATCATCCACGATAAAAACGACGCGATCCCTGAGTACGCCATCCACCGTATTGAATTTCGTGCGCACTTTCGACATCCGCGATTCCTGTCCCGGCGAGATAAACGTTCTGCCAACATAGTGATTTCTGATCAGCCCTATTTCAAACTTGCAGTCATGGCCCATTTTCTGATTTTCCATAGCGTAGCCAAGTGCGGCGGTATTGCTGGAATCGGGCACGGAAATAACGATCGGTTTTTTGCCGGATCTGTTTTTGGTGACATTTGGGATCGGATGCTCTTTCGCCAGATATTTTCCAATTTTGCGTCGCACCTTATCCACGTTCTCGCCGAAGATTTTACTGTCGGGACGCGAAAAATAGACGTACTCAAATATACAGGCCGAAACCGGCGTGCCTTCAATCCGGTCCAGAAATATGGATTCAGGCTCGTTTCTGTCGATCGCTTTTTTATCAATAATAACCACCTCGCCCGGCTGGATATCCCGGATATATTCTGCGCCGATGATATCGAAGGCGCAGGTTTCGCTGGCAACGACGAAGCTGTCGTCGAGTTTGCCGAGCGAAAGGGGACGAAATCCGTTGGGATCTCGCACGGCGATCAGTTTATCGTCGGTCTGAATAACCAGACAGTACGCACCCTGAATTTTTTTGAGGGCATCTAAAACCTGCTCAAGCTGCGTTTCCTTGCGGCTGTGGGAAATAAGGTGGAGGATAAGCTCGGTATCGGACGTACTCTGAAAAATGACGCCCTCTTCGGTAAACTTCTGGCGAAGCTGTTTGGCGTTGGTCAGGTTTCCGTTATGCGCAATCGCCAGATTTCCCTTTGCATAATGCACTCTGAAAGGCTGAATATTCGCCGGATTCGCGGATGCGCCAGAGGTAGAGTAGCGATTGTGTCCGATAGCTGAATTGCCCCTTAGCGTATCCGTGAAAAGCTTTTTGTTATCGAACACGCTCAGTACAAGGCCGAAATCCTTGTGCATGGGCATCACGGGAATTCCCCGGGATTCATCAAAAACGCTACTGACAATCCCGGCCGACTCCTGGCCGCGATGCTGAAGCGCATGTAGCCCGAAATAGGTCATTAACGAGGCTTGGGGATGATTATAGATACCGAATATACCACAGTAATCTTTGGGCTTATCAGACATGAAAACCGGTAATGGTGTAGGATTCAGGTTGAGCAGAATGACTGGCTAAATATACCCTGAATTACGTTCAATCTGAAAAGAGAAAGAGGGGGTTAATTCAGAATGGTTGAATTCAGAAATCAGAATTGGCTTACGCACGCATATCGTTAATTCTCGGCTATCAGCTTGTAGTCGTAGTTTTCACGCAAAGTCGCAGAGCCGCAAAGGTTTTGGGATGTATGTATTTCATTGCTTATCTGCACTCTTCTTTGCGTCTTAGCGCCTTAGCGTGCTATCTGTAGTCGTAGTTTTCACGCAAAGTCGCAGAGCCGTAAAGGTTTTCATTGCTTATCTGCACTCTTCTTTGCGCCTTCGCGTCTCTGTGTGCATCATACTAATTCGAAACCGGCACGTCCGATCTGTTGCCCCATTCGCCCCAGGAGCCTTCGTAGGCGCGGACGTCGGCGTAGCCCATCAGCCGGAGCGTGAAGTAGGCGTGCGAGCCGCGGACGTTGGTGTGGCAGTGGGGGATGACCTGCTTATCGGGCGTGATACCACGTTCTTCGAGCTGGGCTTTGATTACGTTGGCGGGCTTGAAAAACGGGACGCCCTCTGATTCAATATTTTCGCTCCACACGAGATTTACCGCTCCGGGAATGTGGCCGGTTTGTTCTGATCTGGCGTCAGCGCCCGTGTATTCATCTTCGCTGCGGGCGTCAAAAATCACCACATCATCGCGTTCGAGCATTTCCATGATGTAGGCCACATCGCACATGCGTTCTTCCTGTACCTCAATTTCAAAGGTGCTCTCCTGATACGTGATCGATCCGTAACGAAGCGGTTCTACGGTTTCAAATCCGGCTTCTTCCCATGCTGCAAAACCGCCGTTTAGAATCCGGACATCCTCATGGCCGTAAACTTCGAGGGCGTAGAAAAGCCGTGCGGCAAAAAGGCTTTGTCCGCCATCATACGCCACAATGGTGTGATCGCGGCTGATCCCGTGGTTTTGCATCAGATCCTGAAATTCGCGTGGACCGATCAGCATGGCGCCTACCGGATAATCTTTCTGGTGAAGCGCCTCAACGCCGCCGAAGGAAATGGCGCCGGGTATTGATCCTGCCTCAAATTCATCATAAGGACGCATATCAACAATTACGACGTTACTTTGCCGTCTGATTTCAGAAAGATCTTCAGCGCTCAGAAGCAGATGGACTTCTGGATAATCGAAGGGAGTATTCTCATTATCGTTTTCAAAATCGCAGCTGAAGAGCAGGAAGAGTGCAAGAAAAGCGGGCAGGACGAAATTCATGTCGGTATCAGTTTAATGAAAGTAAAGACGGAAAGTCAGTCGGGAGCTTAACGGAGTGCGTAAGTCATCTCGTGTTCATCAAACAACAAATCTTCGACCACAGTTTCAAGATTAAACGAAGGGCGGATGTTATTTACGCGTAAAATCTCGCCGTTGCGGTCAATCAGTACATAAAAGGGGATGCTTCCGGCGCGGTAGGTGTTGAAAAGCTCGTTTTCGAATCCGTCACCGGCATATAAATTTATCCAGGGATAATTCGATCTGCTGACCGCGTTTTCCCACGCTTCGCGATCTTCATCAATGGAAACGGTTACGATCTCAAATCCGGATGAGCTGAATTTCGAATAAATATCCTGCTTGTATGATTTCTGATACATGCAGTTGCCGCACCACGAGGCCCAGAATTCGAGCAGGACATAATTTCCGTCAAAATCACGGAGCGTTTTTCTGGTTCCGTTTGCATCAGCAAAGTTGAAATCAGGCGCAGGGTTTCCGGGCTGAATTTTGGTGATTTCATCAGAAAGCGTATTCAGAAACTCGCGGTATTCAGTGTAATCGTAATATTCTTCGTTGAAACGGTCGAGCTGGCGGCCGGCAAATTCGAACGGTGCTTCGCCGAGCAGCTCAGCAGTCAGATACATTTCTGCGTGAGCGTGGGCGCGTTTGCAGGTGGTTTGATCAAGAAGCTCTTTTTTTACCGCGTAAATTTCCTCGTGCGCCAGATATTTCCATACAGGATCGGTGAGGCGCTGGCCGTGTTCGGCTTCGACAACTTCACGAATATCATACGTTCTGATCCACTTATCGGCGAAATCCCGAATTCCGGCACGCTGGGCTTTCAGGCTGGAATATCCAAAAAACTCATACTGAGCGGCGGCTCTCAGAATCCGGTTACGCTCGTAATCAGCGTAAAAACCGGGATTGGGTTTATTATTGATAACGTAATCCAGACGACTGAGCAGGTAATTCCCGACGTGCTGCATGGAAATGTAGTTCAGCGGCGTATCGCCCAGATATTCTTTAGAAAGATGCGTTTGGAGCTTCAGGGCGTCGAAATAATCGTTTGGCTCACCCTGATTAAACTTTCTGCGTTCGGTTCGCAGGTAATCATTCAGTTCATCAACCCTGGAAAGATAATTCTGATAGCGTTCGTTGATCGCCCTCGAATGGCCGTGAATCTGCACATCGCGCGGAAAAGTGTTGTAATTCAGCAGGAGGGTTTGCTGCGTGCCGGGAATCAGGTAAACGGGATATTGTGTGCTCCCGATGGTAAGAAACGCGACTTCCGGTTCGTTTAAGTCAGTAAGGCTGATTTGAAAACGCCCGCGTTCGTCGGTTTTGACCGGAACAACTTTGCGGTCTGCGTATTTGTAGTGTAGCGGCGCAAACTCCAGCTGCATAGTGATGTCCGTACCGTTTTCAACAGTGCCCCGAAGCGCTGTGTCTTTATCGGAGTTGCAGGAAGCAAGGAGCAATCCCGCAGTAAGTACTAAAACCGCAATTTTGATGTATTCAGGCATACCGCACTATTCAAAGTTTGATCATCCGTAATTAAACAAAAATTCTGATTTGATTTTTAAGTTAAATTACTATTTAACCATTATTAACAGTTGGTAACAAAAACGGAGAATGACGTCACAAAACAGTAAAAATTAACGGCTTCAACGCCTCATTAACGAATAATTAAACCAATTAACAAATGATTGGTTATCTTCAAAAAATGACTGTAACAGATGCAAATACTATAACATGAATAAACGACTTTTATCCACAACCCTGATTCTTCTTGCCGGTTTTGCCACGCTTTTCGGGCAGCCCTACAAACTGGTGGTACACAACGTAGAAAACATTTTCGATGCCGACGGATACGCCGTTTACAGCGATTACCGGCCGTTTGATATTGATAACAACATCCAGTATTCCACAAGGCATCTTTTAACCAAACTGCAAAAAACTTCGCGCCTGATGGCCCGATACAACGACGGAAACGGCCCCGATATCATCATGCTGGTTGAAATGGAGAGCGATTTTACGCCTCAGTCGGAATTGCCGCACGATATTTCCGCTTTTCTGGAGCAATACAGCGACGTGGATGTCAGCTACATGCTTACAGATGGTTTTAATGAGGATGTGATGTTCCTGCCTACCGAGCTCTGGCTGCTCAAGGCGTTTGAAGATCACGGCCTTACGGGATATGACGTTTCTGTGGCCTATGAACGCGATGAAAACGGAAGGCCGACTCACGCCGTGAAAAACGTGATTTTTTCCCGCCTGCCGATTGATCACTCCCGAACCAGATCGCATGCCATAGAAGGCGCGCGC
Source organism: Balneolia bacterium (assembly GCA_003567135.1). Lineage (GTDB taxonomy): Bacteria > Bacteroidota > Rhodothermia > Balneolales > Cyclonatronaceae > PXAI01. The sequence goes on from PXAI01000151.1 coordinate 17,104, forward strand.
CCGATTCTGGAAACCTGGGTTGATGCAAACGGATATGATCTGGTGTTATTTAATAACCACTGGCGCTCAAGGGCTTCCGATGAGGAAATGGAAAAAATCCGGGTACAAAACGCGCAGGTTCTGAAAGACCGCCTGGATGAACTTCGTGCGGAAAATCTTCAGGTGGATTTCATCCTCGGTGGAGATTTTAACAGCGATTACAACCAGAGCCATCGTTACCAGTACATGGAGGTAACGGCGGTCAACGATGTGCTGCGTTCAGTTGGCGATGAGCGCAAAGTAAAAAGGGGAGATACCGACGCGGTTTATAATTTATGGTACGAATACGACATCGATCGCCGCGGATCAGACACCTTTCGCGGCTACTGGGGTACGCTGATGCAGCTTATGATCAGCCCCGGACTCTACGATTATTACGGTGTTCAGTATGTTGACGGCTCTTTTGATGTGGGGATTTTTCCCGGCAAAAACGTCTACCCCAACAGCCTCACACCCAGAAGATGGCATTTTAAGGGTGATGGCGGCGGTTACTCAGATCACCTGCCTATCAGTATGAAGTTTACCGTGGTGGAAAATGACGATCCAAACCGGAGGATGACGCTTACGAATCCGGGCGTGAATGATGATGAGCAGTGGTCGCCGATTGCGGTCAGTTACTCAATGCCTGACAGAAGCGATGTGGTTATGCCGGAAGATTACGAGGGTAAAGAGCTTCGTACGGCTGAGTTTTTTGATCAGTTGCTGCTGATCGAGTCAGAAATCAGCGAAGATTTTACCGTTATGGTGATGGATAAGGAGTACGATCTCTGGTCGCCGACGTTCAGAATAAACGACGAATTCAGATCTGTGGCCGGCACGGGTGAAAAAGTTCGGTTTATCGGGCGTCTCGGGCTGTTTCGCGGCGACTGGCAGTTTGTGATTGAGGATAAAATCTACATCAATCCTGAGTGGGATTAATCCGCATGAATATTCTTGCTCTCGAAACATCAACCCCGGTTTGTTCAGTCGCGCTAAAAAGGGCTGATGGACAGGTATTCAGCAGATCAGCTTCCGGCCGCGGCATCCATTCTGAAAAGACCTTTCTCTTCGTGAAGGAGGTAACTGAAGAAGCCGGAATCAGCATCAGCGATCTGGATGTACTCCTTACAACATCCGGCCCCGGCTCGTATACCGGACTCCGAATCGGAGCCAGCGCCGCCAGGGGAATGCTGTTTGATTCGGATGACATCCCCACAAAATTCTACGCGCTGAATACCCTTGCAGCACTGTCGATGAACGGCAGCGAAGGTGAAACGATTCACTGTGTGATCAATGCGAGGAGAACACATCTTTATCACGCCGCATTTTCGCTAACATCCGGAGTGCCGGTAACGATATACGAGCCGGATACCAGGCTGATATCCGAAATAGAAGGCATGTTGAAACCATCTAAAATTATTGCAGGTACAGGTATTCAGCGTATTGAAAGCCAATATCTTAAAGAAATAAAAGTGTTTGGGGATGAAGAGGCTGTAACAGCTTTGAACCTGATCAGGCTGTATGAGGCTGAGCGTGATTCCGGATCGTTTAGCTGGTGCAGAGAATTTGATCCTGACGAATTTGAACCGGTGTATCACGCATAAATTCCGTCCGCTATTGTCCGTTCGTTTGTATGAGCGAATATTTGTATTTTGAGGCGTTATTTTTATATAATGAGTGACTGGATAACGAAACTAACCGAACTTTTTTCCTACTTATATGAGCTGGTTTAAGCGTAAAGATTCTAACATTCAAACCGAAACCCCAAAAGATATGCCGGAAGGCGTTTGGGTTAAGGTTCCTTCAACGGGTGAAACTGTTCACCGCAGAGAACTTGAGGAAAACTGCTGGGTTGATCCCACAAGCGGATACCATTTTCCGATCGGCAGCAAGCAGTATTTTTCTATCCTTTTCGACGACGGGGAATTCAAGGAAATTGCGAATGATATCCTTCCCGAAGATCCGCTGAATTTTCATGACCGCAAGCCGTATAAAGACAGGCTGGAGCAAACCCAGAAAAAATCAGGCTTGACTGATGCTGTTAAAGTTGGCGTTGGAAAAATGAAAAAATCCGATGTGGTCATTGCCTGTATGGACTTCAGTTTTATCGGCGGAAGTATGGGCTCCGTGGTTGGCGAGCGTCTTGGCCGCGCTATTGATCACGCCCGGGAAAAGAAGTTTCCGCTGATTATTATTTCTCAGTCAGGCGGCGCACGAATGATGGAAAGCGTGCTTTCGCTGATGCAAATGGCGAAAACGTCGGCTAAACTTGCGCTACTTGCCGAGGCTAAAGTTCCGTATATCTCGCTTATGACCAACCCCACAACCGGTGGCGTAACGGCCAGCTACGCGATGCTCGGCGATTTCAACGTAGCCGAACCGGAAGCGTTGATCGGATTTGCGGGACCGCGCGTAATTCGCCAGACCATCGGCCGCGATCTGCCGGAAGGATTCCAGACCTCAGAATACCTGCTGGAACATGGGTTCCTCGACTTTATCGTTTCAAGGCCAAAAATGAAGCACAAACTTTCCAAGCTCCTTGCTGTTATTCAGCATAAAGCCGGCGCTAAAAAATAAGTTTTCAACTTCGTTCTTATCTTCCGGGCAGGGGTTTTATAAATTCCTGCTCTTTTTTTGTAAGGATTTTCCGTTGAGATGCTTGTAACAGCAAACTCAATGAAAATTCATTTTCTATGATCATTTTATTTCTCTACGCTCATGCGATTTGCTGATTACGCCAAAATATATCTCAAAGCCGGAAAAGGCGGAGCCGGATCGGTTCACTTTCGGCGCGAAAAATATATCCCCAAAGGTGGACCGGATGGCGGCGACGGCGGCAAAGGCGCTGATGTGGTGCTTCGCGGAAATCCGCACATGAACACGCTTCTGGATCTTCGGTACAAGAAGTTCGTGAACGCTCCCAAAGGTGAAAACGGCTCGAGTGCCAACAAAACCGGTAAAGACGCCGATCCGGTAGTGTTTGATGTCCCGCTTGGAACCGTGGCGTATGAAGCCGATACCAGAAGATATCTTGGCGAAGTGACCGAAGAAGGCCAGGAAATTATTATCGCGCACGGCGGAGCGGGTGGAAAAGGCAACGCGTTTTTCAAAAACGCTACACGTCAAACGCCGAAATTCGCCCAGCCCGGTGAAGAAGGCGAGGAAATCGTCGTGGAAATCGAGCTCAAGCTGATTGCTGACGTTGGCCTTGTTGGCTTCCCGAATGCGGGAAAAAGCACGCTGCTTTCTGCGCTGTCCGCCGCTACGCCAAAAATCGCGGATTATCCCTTTACAACGCTGGAGCCCAATCTTGGCGTCGTATCCCTGAGCGATTACCGGAGTTTTGTGATGGCGGATATCCCCGGAATAATCGAGGAAGCCAGCAAGGGTAAAGGACTTGGAACGCGTTTTCTGAGGCACATCGAGCGAAATAAAATTCTTCTGTTTTTGGTCAGCTGCGAAAGCGATATCAAAGAGGAGTATGAAATTCTGCTGAACGAGCTGAAGGAGTATCGCGCTGATCTTGCCGAGAAACCGAAACTGCTGGGCATCACCAAAATGGATCTGGTGCCGGGTTTTAAGCTGGACGACGTTCCGGTTATGGACATTCCGGTAATCGAAATTTCGTCGGCAACGGGGCACCAGCTTGAGGAGTTAAAAGAGCTAATCTGGAAAGAGCTGCATCGGGAAAATGAGCCGGAAAAATTCTGAAATACTGCAGGGAGAGCTTGAGACGCACATTGCGCTGTCGCTGATTCCGAATGCCGGAGCGCAGCGGATCAGTACGCTATTGAAAGGGTTTGATTCGCCGGGAGAAATTTTCAGGGCATCGGCAGAGCATCTGATGCGTTTTCCCGGAATTGGGAAGGGCATCGCAGAACAGATTGTAAGCTTCAGGGACTGGGATGAGGTAAAGCGAATCATGGAGCGCTCTGAATCTACAGGCGCGAAGATGATTTTGCGGTCGGATGACGATTACCCCGAGCGGCTGCGGCATATTTTTGATCCTCCGCTTTTGCTGTGGAGTCTCGGGAATCCGGAAGTACTGAATCATCCCGGAATTGCGGTGATTGGTACCAGAAAGCCTGGAAGATACGGTGCAAAAATGGCAGGCGAATTTACAGAGGCGATCTCGGAAACGGGCCTGAGCATAGTCAGCGGTTTGGCGTATGGGATTGATACGATTGCGCACCACAAAGCGGTGAATCTGGAAAAGCCTACGGTTGGCGTTTTAGGTTCTGGCATCGACTGGATTTATCCCGCATCCAACAAAACTCTGGTTCGGCAAATGATCGATCAGGGAAGCGCGGTAATTACCGAATTTCCGCCCGGAACCAAACCTGATGCCGGAAATTTCCCGGTTCGGAATCGCATCGTAAGCGGTTTGAGCCTGGGCGTGCTGATTGTTGAATCAGCCGAAACCGGAGGAAGTATGATCACCGCCAAACTCGCGCTGGATCAGGGACGTGAGGTGTTTGCGGTTCCCCACGACATCCTCAACGAAAAAGGCCGGGGCGGTAACGGGCTGATAAAACGCGGGCAGGCCAAGCTGGTTCAGAATATGACGGATATCATTGAAGAGCTTCAGCTGATGTACGATTTACAGGCACTGCAAATTTCCAAGGGAACGGGCACGATAAGTAAGAAAGAATCGGCGTGGAAGTCGAAAAATCCGGAAGGAAATGCGCTGGTTATTTGCAAGTTGCTTGAGGAAGAGAGCCCGATGCACATCGACAAACTGGCCGAAAAATCACAGATACCGATGCACAGCCTGATGAGTTTATTGCTCCAGCTGGAACTCGATGGCCTGCTTGAGCCTAAATCGGGAAGAATGTTCACTATTTGCTGATTTTTCGAAATATGAGATTGTTTTAAAATCCACAGAATTGTCCGGTTTGAATGCTGTGATTTCGTTATTTTCGATCAGTTAAATTTTGATCAACGAATCAGCAGCATTGTCACTTTCCTCTGTATTTTCCGCCAAACATTTTTGTGACTCAGTCTTTGAGTTTATCCGCGAGACGGATCAGCTTCTGCTGTCGGTTGAGAAAAACGTGCTGCCCCTAATCCAGAAGCCAGAAGACTGGAAAATCAGGGCTCAGGAATTATCCGCCAAAAAAATTGACTCCTCCGGCGTAAGCCTCGCCCTTGCCAGGCTGAACACGGCTATGGAAGACGGCGCGTATCAAAACTCGGTGCTTGGCATTCAGCGCGCGCTGAACGGTACCATTTCGGGATACACAGCGCTTCGCAGACTCTCCGCCGGTTTTTCATCCAAAGAAGATTCTCCTGAGATTCCGACCGAACTCCGGCACAGGCTGAACCGGCTCTCCGGCCAGATATTCAGAAGCATGCGGCAAATCACCGATGCGCTTGAGCTCGCCGCTGAACGCTTTTTCAGCGTGGATTTATCAAACGAAACGGGGGAGAGTCCGGTAACGTATCAGGCGGCGCTGAAAAGCATCGAACATTTTACGGCCGAAAGCGATGCTGTTTCCATCCTCACCGAAGCCTGGCGATCGCAGCTGCTGGATGTGCTTCACAGCTACGGCGTGGAGCCGGAAGTCAACAGCGAAAACGGTTTTAAGGCGGGATCAGCCGGTAACGGAAACGGAAGTCACGATAAATTGTCCGGAAATAATCTTCAGCGGGACATCCGGATTGAGCAGCTTGAAGCGGAATTAACCCGCACAGTTGTGGCGGTTCAGTCAAGAATTGACGAGCTGAGCAGTATGCTGAAATCATACCGCACGGAAAGCAAGCAAACGGCCGAACAGCTTCTTGATGATAAAATGCCCGCTCAGATTTACGAGCTCAGAAATGAAATGCTGGGCAGGATAAAAAAATCGGATAAGCGCAGTAAAAAAGCCAAAGAGGACGTGCTTGATCTCCATATGCGGCTTTCCCATCTTGAACAATCTGCGGAGTATTCCAAACCTATTCCGGCGCGCGTTGACCATATCGAAATGAAGCTGGATGTGCTTACAAATTCTGTGCAGAAGCTCATCACCGGGTTTAACCAGAAATGGATTGAACTTTCGCTAAATCAGCCGCAGGGGCAGGGATCTGCACATCAGCAGGAAAAAATTGACCGGCTTGAAGCGTCTCTGAAGAAACTGGAACTGAGGGTAGAGGCGGAGTCTGAAAAGCGTGCTGAGCAATTCAAGAATGTTGATGAAAATGTGAACCGCGCGTTTGAGCTGTCGAGGCGGCTCGGCGAACAGCACGCAAAACTGGCATCAGGGCTGAAGAAGAAAATCCGGAAGGAGAGCGCGCGGACTGCCGGAAAAGAATCAGAGAGGGCAGTGAGGGATTATCTCACAAAAGTGATCAAAGGCCTGAATAAAATCGTAAAGAAATAGCTCAGAGATTAAAAACGAGCTTCAGCTGATTGCCTTTGTCGTTGTATTCAACTTCATCAGCGTATTCCTTCATCAGATAAACGCCGCGGCCGCTTGTTTTGAGCAGGTTTTCTTCGGCAAGCGGATCGGGGACTTCATCCGGCACAAAACCTTCGCCTTCATCAGTTACCGTAATTGTGATTTTACTTTCCGGTTCCACAGCCGCTTCGGTAACCACTTTTTTTGATTTATCGAGCTTGTTTCCGTGCAGCATTCCGTTGGTAACGGCTTCAGAAAGAACGAGCATTAGTTTGGCGTACAGCTCATCATTGAATGAGGCGGCTTGCTGAAGCTGGTTCAGGAAGCCCTCAAGCTGATCGAGCTGAGCCAAATCTGACTCAACGATAAATTTCATAATAGTTTTATCTGACTTATCCATTGTCGAACCAATATAAAAAAAGCATCTTTTTAAATTGGCTTTATTTCAGAAAAATCAGGCGTAGATACCGCGAAGCTTCAGCGTTTGCGCAACTTTGTCGATGGCGTAGATGTAAGCCGCCTGACGCAGCGTTACGTTGTACTCCTCATGCGTTTCAAACATTTGCTGGAAAGCCTG
>PXAI01000115.1 GCA_003567135.1 Balneolia bacterium
AAGCCCTGCATCATCGTGCGATCCTGTTGTGCCTGAAGCGACGCGGCCGAGATTAGTAATAAAATGATAATGGAAGAACTCAGAGACTGTAATTTCTTTGTTAGCATAAAATCAGGTTTTTCAAATAGGTGGTACAAATTTTACTCTGGCCGTGCGAATCATCAAGAACTCATGTAAGCGCTTACAAAGATAAAGACGCTTACACAATAATACAATTATCAAGTTAACTTTTGCCCAAGTGTATAATTTATGGGGGATTTTGCGTTTTAGGAGGATTGGTGTAATAAACTCATTAAAACCTTTCGTAATTTAAGCACGCTTCTAAAAGAATCCTGTTCGACACTAAACCACAATCACTTAATCCGCTTTAAGACCTATGATTAACGCTGCCTCTCTCCAAAAACTGTTCATAATCTGCCTGTTGTGTTTTTCCGTAGCCGCGTGCAGTACCGCCCAAAGGGGTGCACTTATTGGCGCGGGATCGGGTGCTGCTGCCGGAGCTATCGCCGGAAAAGCTTTGGGTGATACCGCTAAAGGAGCCATCATCGGTGCGGTAATTGGCGGAGCGGCCGGAGCCATCATCGGAAATCAGATGGATCGGCAGGCCAGAGAACTTGAGCAGGAACTTGAAGGTGCGGAAATTGACCGTGCTGAAGAAGCCATCGCGATCAAGTTTGATTCCGGGCTTCTTTTTGGCTTCGACTCATCTGCCCTGTCTGATGATGCGCGCCAAAACCTCACGAAACTGGCTCAAAGCCTGCAGCGTTACGATAATACCGACATTGTGGTAATTGGCCATACCGATTCGATCGGATCAGCATCTTACAATCAGGGGCTGAGTGAGAGAAGAGCGAAATCCGCATCAGATTTTCTAAGAAATCAGGGAGTAAGCCAAAACAGGCTGATTGTTGAAGGCCGCGGAGAAACCGAGCCTATCGCGGATAACGAGACCGATGAAGGCAGAAGACTGAATCGCCGCGTTGAAATCGTGATCATCGCGAGTGAGGAATTTCAGCAGGAAGCCGCTCAGCAAAACTAATCCACCGGCACAGCGATATACGCGGCAAGGAACGAATTGCGCCCTTTTCGTGTACTCAACTGTGAGTATTCAAACACTTTAAATTTAACCTCAACATGTTTCTCACTGTTCTCGACAAATTCAGAGATATCGGTTACCTGATTATTCGCGTAGGCCTTGGCTTTATGATTGCTTTGCACGGCTGGCCTAAAATCATGGGTGGAATGGAAACCTGGGAAGGCCTCGGCGGCGCCATGGAAAGTTTTGGCATCACGTTTGTACCCGCCTTTTGGGGATTCATGGCCGCAGTTGCAGAATTTTTCGGCGGAATTTTCCTGGCTCTCGGCCTGTTTTTTCGTCCCGCAGCGTTCCTGCTTCTCACAACCATGATCGTCGCTACCAGAATGCACATCGTAGCCGGCGATCCGTTTATCCCTTCGGTCTCCTACCCTCTTGAGCTGGGTATTATTTTCCTCGGACTCTTCCTTATGGGCCCGGGCAAATACGCGCTTGATAACAATCTGAAAAAGCGCCGCTGACTCCAAATCCCATTTACAAAAAAAGCATCGAATCACCAGATCCGATGCTTTTTTTATGCAGCTCCAAATTTTATCTGCCGGCCCGGAGCTCTTCCACAATCCGGTCGGCCTCGTAAATATAGATCAGGCTTTCCAGCATTCCGCGGGCATCCACCGAAACAGCGCGGGCGGCTTCATCGGTGTAGATGTAATCTCCGGCAAGGCTTTCAATATTTCCGTCAAAGATCAGCCCCACCAGCTTCAGATTTATACTTAGCAGCGGCGAACCGGAATTTCCGCCAATGATATCGTTGGTCGAAACCAAATTCAGCGGCGTTCCCAGATTCATTTCTGCCGGCGGATTTTTCCAGCGTTCGGGCAGGCTCCACGGGAATTCCTGATTGTGCGAATAGTGCCGGTCGTATAATCCGTAAAACGTGGTGAATGCCGGGGCGATCGTGCCGTTGTAATCATAGCCGAGCATGCGGCCGTCGGCCAGACGCAGTGAAAACGTTGCATCAGGCGGCACCGTGGTACCGTAAACCTCATACCTCGCGCGGCCAAGTTTTCTGTTCAGATCTTCCTCTTCCTGGGTGTAAATCTGGCTGGCCGAAAAGAACGACATGTAGCGCTCGCCGAGCAATAGCCCAAGCTGTACCGCCGGATCATCCTCCGGCAAAACGCCGTCTTCCATAATCTGAGCCACAAGATCCGCGGCATTTTCCACCGAAGCAAGCTGCGACTCACCCAAAATCCGGTCGGCCAGTTCTTCAGCAGAATGATCGCCGAAAAATGCGCTCAGGCCAAGATCTTCGTCATCGCCGAGATAGTAGTAGATCGCATCAAGACGGGAAATGAGCATTTCACGCTCGAGCACAGGATGAAAATCCACCGTTTGCGGGATTACGCCCAGTGAACGTTGCGCGAACTGTTCCTCGCCATACTCCATGGCGGCGGCGTACTGGCCAATCATCATGCTTCGCTGCAGCGTGCCAGACGAGAGAATACTTCCCGGCCGTACTCCAGCAAACGCTTTGGCTTCGAACTCCCATTCATATCTTTCAGCTACCAGATCAGCAATTTCATCGTGAACAGAACCGAACTCTGCATAAAGCTCAGTATCCTCAGCAAGCGCGGCGCGGAACGAATTCTCGCCATTCAGCCTGCGCCCCATAATGTAGGGATCCTGGAGTGTCTGCAGTCCGCCGGTGTAGGCCTTGATGGCATTTCCGATGGCAAACGCCAGATTACGGAGATCCAGCTCAGCGGCGTCATCAGGATGCGATTCCACGAATGAAGAGAAAATCGCCTCGGTTTCATGGAACAGATCCAGGGTTGAGGGAAGCTGAATATCGCGCTCGTACTCGAGCTGATCTACCGTGAAGAGGCGGCTTGTGGAGCCGGGATTTCCAACCACAAAAACCGGATCTCCTTCGGAGGCGCCTTCCAGACTCCAGTCAAAATAAAACTCAGGCTCGAAAGGCTCATCATTTTCGTAAACCCGGAAAAACGTCATATCCAGGTTGTAGCGCGGATACGTAAAATTATCCGGATCGCCGCCGTAGTAGCCGATTTCCAGCTCGGGCGCCATCACCAGGCGAACGTCGGTATATCTTCTGAACACGTACGCGGAGTAGAGTCCGCCGTTGTACAGGGCAACGACATCAGGCAGAATTTCCACGCCTTCTGTTTCAAACTCCTCAATCAGCCGGAATTCAATCTGCTGCGTTACCTGACTGATAATCTGCGCCCGGCGTGATGCGCTTTCCACGCCTTCAAGCGCGGCATAGACTTCGTCGGTTACGTCGCGAATAGCAAGCAGCTGATCCACATAAAATCCTTCAACAACGCGTTCATCGCTGAGCGTCGGGGCGTAGAATCCGTTATCGAGAAGCTCCTCGTCACCCTCGCTTACCTGCGTAATCTGCTCGCGGGCACAGTGGTGATTCGTAAGTACAAGCCCCGTTGAAGAAACAAACGAGCCGGAACAGTTCGGAAGCCTTACGGTTGCCATACGCGCTTTTTCCAGCCACTCTTCGGTGGCATCAAGGCCGTATTCTTCCATAAAATAATCCAGCGGCGGATATTCGAAGGTCCACATTTTGCCGTCGTCAAATCTGCCAGCGGGAACATCGGGATAGTCGCGGGTTTCGGTTTCATACTGCGCCGCTTCGTAAGCCTGCTCAACCGGTGCCACAGGCTCGGTAGATGCGCACGACTGCAGCAAAAAGCCGCCCAAAAACACGGCCATCGTAATCGTAAGAAGTTGTTTCATATCAAACTCAGTTTTATTTAAGGAATTACCTGTAGCAGATTCAGACATGATAGCAGATTTATCGCTTGGAAACTACACGCAAAAAAACGGGTAAACGTCTCTTTGCATATCAGTTTCTATCACTATTGTACAGGAAACGGGGAATTCAAAATGTAAAATTCAAAATGCAAAATGGCCGGTTCGCTGATGGGTTAACCGCAGAGGGCACGGAGTTATGCGCAGAGTTTTGCAGAGGTAATTGCAACCCTGTTTACCGGCATAGATATACAAAATGGCTGACTCTGAAAGTCCGAGAATACGATAAATGAATTTTTATCAATTACTTATCGCACTCAACACTAAACACTAAAGTGCAGCGCTTCCCCAATTCACAATTCTGGAATTCACCATTCACAATTCAAATTGTCCGGTTCGCAGATGGTTGGGATGTTGTGGGAACTTATTAGATTTGCCACGGCTAATTAAGTGCTGAGCGAAAAACTCAACACTAAAGAACAGCGCTTTTCCAATTCACAATTCATAAATTGGAGCGCAGCGAGCCCCCTCACTGCTCATCCTTCATATCAAACAGCAAATTCTCCTCCAGCTCAACGACCATGAACCAGGTCATTTTTTTGCTGTCGTAAACGATATCGAAATAGCGGTCTTCTTTGGTGCGGATTACAAAATGTACGTGGATCGTATCGCCCACGCGTTCGGTGTAGCTTCTCCTGATTTCGCTGATACGGTGGATGTCTCCGTTCTGAAATGCAAAACTGCGCGGCGTAATCCTCCTTCGGGCTGATGGCGACTTAAATCCGGCAAAAAGCGCAAGTACGTTTATTTTCTTTAGTTCTGCTCTCTGCATAATGCTTTTCGGGCGCTGTTTTTTGAGGATGAAATTATATGTGTGATATATGTGTAATATAGATAATTATTGCTACATTTCAACCATGAGCCAAACGAATTCAAACAGCTTTGAGGATGATCATTTCTTCCGGGAAACGCCCGATTCTCCCTACGGGAAAACGCGGCACAAAACGCCCGGAGGCTACGATCTGATCCGTAACGTGCACCGTATTACGCTGTACAATACGGTTGCTTCGTCGCACCAGCACACCAGCAACCGGAAGCGGCTTTATCTGCATCTGGATATGAACTGTTTCTACGCGCAGGTTGAGCAGCAGTGCTACGGGCTTTTCGGAATGCCCGTGATCGTCGGCGGATGGCGCAAGGAAAACGGGATCGCGCGGGGAATTGTGGCTACTTCGAGCTATGAGGCGCGCAAACTGGGCATCAAAACGGCCATGAGCGCCTATGAAGCCGCTTCGATCTGTCCGTATCTGATTTTCATGCAGGTACATTATGATAAATACCGGGCTATCAGCCGCGAAATCCGTAATATTCTGGACCGGTATTCCCCCGAGGTGGAGGGCTATTCGATGGATGAATATTTTCTGGACATCACGCACATGCTGAAATCGTCGCATCAGGAGATTATCCGGTTCGGGGCTGCGGTGAAAAATGAGATCAGGCAAAAAACCAAACTGGTGGCTTCGGTGGGGATCGCGCGTTCCAAAACGTGGTCGAAGCTGGCCTCCGATATCCGCAAACCCAACGGGCTGACCGCCATCCTCACTCCCGATGATGCCGCGCAATATCTCTATCCGCTTTCACTTGATGAAGTGTGGGGAATCGGGTGCCGCCGGTTCGAGAAACTGCGTCAGGAAGGCGTAACCACGGTAGCTGAAGCGCTCCGCCGCGGGCCGCTGGTTTTTCAGCGGTTGTTCGGACAGTATTTCGGAAAGATGCTTTTCGAAACGGTGGCCGGCCGCGATCAGGCCAAAGTCGAGGATGATCCCCTGCACGTGCCGGAAGAAGTTACCTACATGCACACTTTTTCCGACTGGACCAAAGAGCCTGATCGCGTGAAGGGCGAGATCATCCGCAGCGTGCAGCAGCTGTGCTACCGGATGCGCGGCTATAACCGCAGGGCGCGGTGTTTCAAAGCATACATTCGTTTTCAGGATGCCGGTTGGAAAGGCGTCTCGCAGATTTTCTCAACGCCCGGCTACACCAATATAGATGAGTACGTGCTGAAAGCCTGCCTTGAATGCACCATGCCGGTTGTGCATCATTTTCTGAGACAGGGCCAGGCCATCCGGGGATTCGGGCTGAATACACTGGAACTGGACGCCTCGCAGCAGCTCGAACTTTTTTTTCGGGAAGGTGAGAATCAGCGAAACCTCTGTACCGCGGTTGATGTGCTAAACAACCGGTTCGGCATTGAGTGCGTCAGAAATGCCGGCGGGCTGCATGCGGTTGAGGGGAAAACGCATTTTCTGGACAGATGAGGGAGTAGTACGAGAGAGATAAGGTGATCT
>PXAI01000072.1 GCA_003567135.1 Balneolia bacterium
CATATTTTATGGTCTGAAATATGTTAACTCAACGCGTCTGTTAAGCCTTCTTGTAGACTCCTCATCATTGCTGAAAGCCGGCTCGACATCAGCAACATATTCAATCTGAATTCTGGAAGGATCAATACCTCTGTCAACTAAATACTGCTTTGAGTTTTCAGCTCTTCTTCTGGATAAATCCATGTTATACTCACGTGTAGCAAGGATACAAGTATGCCCCGTGATAAGTGCATGGACATCCGGATTTCTTTCCATATACCTGACAACTCTGTTTAACGGAGCAATTGCTTCAGGTCTGAGTACGTCTGAATCAAGATCAAAAATAAACCATCCGGTATAAGCATCTTCGATATCATCATTTATACCGGCAATAACAGCGTTTAGCTGAGTATTAACTCTTGCTTCTGCATCGTTGATTCGTGTATCGATTACGTTACAGTCTAAACAGTCTGCATCAAAAGGCTCGGCCACTTCTTCCTGAAGGTTTCTGAGGCGCTCTTCCAGAAGCGCGACCTGTGATGCCTGAGCGAATAAAAATCTGTAATCTGTGTCAGTCAGGAATGGCGGCGGGTTTTCCCATGAACTAAGCCTGCGGTCACGCGGACCAAAGTTGATTCTCAATCCTGCTGTTACACCGGCAAACTGATCGGAGTTACCCCTGTTTTGGTTTGGCCTTCTGTCGGTAGAACCGTCAATACGATCGTCAGTAACAATCTGATATTCATATTGTAAAAGTAAATCGAATCTCTTGTTAAGGTAAAATGCAAAACCCAAACCCGTGATCAGACTTGTATCCCATTCATTATATGTAAACCCTTCTTCGAAAGTATCGAGATTACTTTTCATTACCCCCAGGCCAAGAATTACATACGGGTTTATGTATTCGTTTAGAATAAAAGTAGAAAAGACATGATTAAGGTTTACAATGTTACGAAGTGAGATTAGATAATAATCATTTACAAACGGCCTGTTCTTTCCAGGCACACTTTGGAATCGGCCAAAATGAAAGGTACTTTCAAGCGTCCATCTTCTGGTTACTGCATAAGATGCACTTCCTCCTAAAAGAAGCCTGGTTCCTGACGAGGTGTTGAATCCCCCGGCAATCATTCCAAGGCCATCTTCATAAGCAAGTGTTACACCGCCGTAAAGCGTGGCGCTCCATCGTTTGGTATTATCCGGGTCATATCCTCTTTCCACCTCAGCAACCCGTTGCGCATCCGCCTGTTGAAAGGCCATGCAGAAAATGAGAAATAAAGCAGTAAGTATCTTAAATACAGTTTGCATACGTTGAGATTCTTTTCACTAAAAATGACAGCATTAATTTATACTGTCATGGTGTATTTATATATGGTATGGCACAATTCAATCTTAATATAAGAATCTACAGTTGTTTGTTTAAATATGTAGAAAAAATTAAGCCTTGGGAGTTTTGCTTGCTAAAACGTGCTTGAAATTTACGTATTTACACTTAGCATTTCAGTATTTATACATAATGCTTTTTAAAACAATTTTAAATTCCCGGGCGGCACACCTGCACACAATGCTGTTTATCAATTACTTATAGCGCGCTTAATTTTTATGACAAAAATTAATTTCCCTAAACAGCCGGAAATGTGGTTACTTAAATAAATACATCCGAAAATTAGATTTTTATAAACTTCATAAATTTGAAAGGCTTTGTCAGTAAACTTTTCTGTCTGTTATGATTTTTTTGTCGGCTTTCATGTGCGTAAGTAACAGCCTTGCATTTACATTACACACAATCGATCTATAGACTATTTTTGCCAACTTGATCAAACAATTGCCGGAGCTTACTTTCATTTTTGATACCGGGGCTTACCTCAACCCCGCTTGATAAATCTATTCCCGCCGGATCCGCTTCCAAAATTGCCTCTTTAACGTTGCCAGGGTTTAATCCGCCGGCAAGTAAAATCGGTGCTAAATCGCTCAGTTTACTGAATTTATTCCAGTCAAGCGTTTTACCCGTTCCACCGAGTGATTTCTCATCCCAGGAATCCAATAAGATAAACTCTGTGACAGAAATGTACGGTTTGATTCTGGTATAAATCTCTTCGCATGATTCCTCATTCTTTACCCTGAATGCCTTAATTACCGGTCGACTCACTTTTTTGCAATACGCCGGAGATTCATCGCCGTGAAGCTGCACATAATCGAGTCTGGCGATATTAACCGCGTGATTTACTTCAATAAGAGACTGATTCGCAAAAACGCCAACGGTTTTGGTACTACCAGACTTTAGCGAGAGCTCCAGTGCCCTTTCAGGCGAAATGTACCGCTTGCTTTTTTGTACGAAAATAAACCCCATAAAATCAGCACCGAGACTGCTCACAAGCTCTGCCTGATCAGGTTGGGTAATGCCGCATATTTTTACGAGGAGGTTATCAGACATCTAATCTTCCCGAAATGGTTCAAGCAGTTTTTTCAGGGCATCGCCGGGATGTTTTTCCCGCATCAGGGATTCTCCGATCAGCGCGGAATGAATGCCCTCGTCAGCCAAAAGCTTCAGGTCTTCTGTTTTGCTTAGTCCGCTTTCAGAAACCTTTATTACATGATCCGGAGCCGACTGCAGAAGTTTTATACCGCGATGCAAATCTACTTCAAATGTTTTGAGGTTACGGTTGTTAACTCCAAGTATGTCAATATATTTGTAATCGACTTGATCGAAATCTTTTTCATCATAGCACTCTACCAGGCACTGCAAACCGGCTTCAGTTGCAGCGTGATGCAGTTCCGATAACTGACTCCCTGAAGTGATCGTGGCAATCAGCAAAACAGCATCGGCGCCATACGCTCTGGCCTCCTCGATCTGATAGAAATCGACGATAAAATCTTTCCTGAGTAACGGCAGTTCAGACGCTTTCCTGATATCCTGAAGATAGTTCAGGGAACCTTTAAAAAACGGTTCATCGGTCAAAACTGAAATGCCCGATGCGCCAGCCTCAGCGTACCATTCAGCGGTTTTAAGGGGATTGAAATTCTTTCGGATAATTCCTTTTGATGGTGAAGCTTTTTTTACCTCAGCAATAACACTGACACCCCGCTCCGGGATGATCGCCTTCTTGAAATCCTTCCTCTCCGCTTCATATAGTGGAAAAGATCGAAAATCTGCAATAGAATGCTTCTTCTTCCTGCGGATCAAATCCTCGCGGGTTTGATCCGTGATTTTATCTAAAATGGTGGGCTGATCAGGAAGCTGCAACATCTTGGGTACAGGTTTTAAATTGATTCAGTTTTTTGTGGGCACTTCCGTTTTGGATGCTTTCTGATGCCATCTCAAGAGCATCCTCAAATATCCCTGCCTTGCCGGATGCAAGGACACCAAAAGCGGCGTTTAATACCACTATATCCGTCTGCGCTTCTGAGGCTTTTCCGCTGATAACAGCTTCGATGATCTTCGCGTTTTTCTCACGGTTCCCACCCTTCAGATCATCGAGGGAAACTCTTTTTATTCCATAATTTCGTCCATCAAAACGGATGGCTTCGCCGTGAACGTTGTTTTTTAACTCAAAAACGTTGCTTAGTGCCGTTGTGCTGAACTCATCCAGGCCGTCGTCGGAATTTACCGTAAACGCTCTTTTCGTATCCAGTTTGGATAAAATCTGAATGACTATTGAGGCTGTTTCAAGATTGAATGCTCCAACTACCTGACGCTTAACCTCAGCCGGATTCAGCATAGGGCCAAGTATGTTAAAAAAAGTGCGAATCCCCAGATTCCTTCTTGCGGGCATCACGTATTTCATAGCAGGATGAAACAGCGGAGCAAAC
Source organism: Balneolia bacterium (assembly GCA_003567135.1). Lineage (GTDB taxonomy): Bacteria > Bacteroidota > Rhodothermia > Balneolales > Cyclonatronaceae > PXAI01. The sequence goes on from PXAI01000072.1 coordinate 3,787, forward strand.
ATAAAGGCCATTCCGGTTTGATTGTAACATTCGGCCACGCTAACTGCATCCAGATCCGGTTTCACCCCAAGTTCCTCAAGAACATCTGCGCTGCCGCACTGGCTGGATATACTTCGGTTCCCGTGCTTTAAGACCGGAATTCCGGCGCCTGCCACGACAAACATCGCGGCAGTTGATATATTGAATGTACCGGAATGATCGCCTCCGGTTCCGCATAAATCGACTGCGCCATCGGCGTTTACGTCCACTTTTACGGCGGCTTTTCGCATCACCTTCACAAAAGATGACAGCTCATCAATCGTTTCGCCTTTTTGACGCATACCGAATAAAAAAGCGGCGGTCTGTGCTTCATTTACCTCACCCCTGACAATTTGGAACAGCGCATCCTGAGCCTGTTTTTCGTTAAGATTATTTCCTTCAGCTATGTGATCGAGATAATTTCTGAACTCTTCTGCCATTATAACTCTGCTTTCAGTTTTTTGGGGATGTTAACTTCAGGCTATCAACCCAGTTTGATATTAGTTTCGGGCCTTCAACGGTAAGAATACTTTCAGGATGAAACTGAATGCCCTCAATAGGATATGATTTGTGCTTAACGCCCATCAAAACGCCGTCTGATGTTTTGCAGGTTACTTCCAGCGTATCAGGAATGGTATCATTTGCCAAAACAAGCGAGTGATACCGCGTAGCCGTAAACGGAACGGGCACATTGTGAAACAGGCCGTTTTCGTTGTGATAAACTTCGGATGTTTTGCCGTGCATCAAACTCGGCGCGTGCACAACTCTTGCCCCGAAGACCTGGCCAATCGCCTGATAGCCCAGACAAACACCCAGAACCGGCGTTTCGGTTCCCATTTCCCTAATTAATGCTTCTGTAATTCCGGCGTCCTCCGGCCTTCCCGGACCCGGCGAAATCAGAATTCCCTCAGGATTCATCTGCCTGATTTCATCTACCGTGTGCACATCATTCCGCACAACCTTGTAATCTGATGTATGCGCAGCAATAAGATGCACCAGATTGTAGGTAAATGAATCGTAATTGTCTAAAATTAGAATCATAAAACTAGTGTGTTCTGATGATACCGGTTGCCTTGCGAATTGGCTCCATTACTGATTCTGCACGTGCACGGGCTTTCCGGCCGCCTTCCTTCAGAATATCCCGTATGGTATCAGGGGATTTCTCCAGTTCCTTTCTGCGTTCACGTGCTTCACCAAAATAATCGTTGATCTCGCCAAGAAGTTCCTTTTTCGCGTGGCCATATCCATATCCGCCGGCTCTGTATTTATCAGCGATATCGGAAAGCTTTTCTTTAGTGGCAAAAAGCTTCAGCAATTTAAAAACGTTGCACGTATCGGGATCTTTGGGATCTTCAAGTTCGGCGGAATCGGTTACAACCGACATCACTTTTTTCTTGAGCGGTTTACCCTCATCAAAAATCAGGATGTGGTTATTGTAGGATTTACTCATTTTCCTGCCGTCAATTCCCGGAACGACCGCAACTTCCTCAACAATGTGGGGCTCCGGCTGCTTCAGTAAATCTTCACCAAACTGATTGTTCAGTTTCTGGGCAAGATCGCGGGAAAACTCAAGATTTTGCTTTTGATCAGCGCCTACGGGAACCACATCAGAGTGATAAATCAGAATATCCGCGGCCTGCAGGATGGGATAGGTGAACAGGCCAATATTCGGCTGTAATCCCTGGGCAACTTTATCTTTGTATGCCACGCCTTTTTCCATCAGTGAAACGGGGCAAAGCGTGCCCAGAATCCAGGAAAGTTCAGTTACCTGCGGCACATCACTCTGGGCGAAAAAAGTGCACGATTCTGGATCAAGACCGAGCGCGAGATAATCCATGGCGATATCGAGCGTGTACTGTTCGAGTAGTTCGCCGTCACGAAGGGATGTCAGCGCGTGATAATTTGCAATGAAGTAAAACGCATCGCCTTCCTGCGTCATATTGATATGCTGCCTGATCGCTCCGAAATAATTTCCGATGTGCAGCCGGCCGCTTGGCGTAATGCCGGATAAAATGGTTTTCGTTTTGTCGCTCATTATAATGTTAACCGTTTACCTTCAGGGCAACCTGCAGTGCTTCCACAAGCGCCTTCGCTTTGTTTACCGTTTCTTCGTACTCTTTTTCAGGCACGCTGTCGGCAACAATTCCCGCACCCGCCTGAATATAAATTTCACCCCGCGTCGCTACCATCGTCCTGATCGCAATACATGTATCCATGTTACCGGAATAGTCGAAATATCCGACCGCTCCGGCGTACGGACCGCGTTTTACCGGTTCCAGTTCGTCAATAATTTCCATGGCGCGCACTTTGGGCGCTCCGCTGACCGTACCGGCCGGAAAACAGTGCATCAGGGCA
>PXAI01000323.1 GCA_003567135.1 Balneolia bacterium
ATCATGGCGGGGTTTCCAGCGGAGACGCTTTTGCAACTTCAAACCTTCCCCTGAGAAGTGGAAAGGGGTCTCTGTTTGAAGGCGGGATTCGGGTTCCATTGTTCATCAAAGCGCCCGGAATGATACCACCCGGTTCATCCTCAGAAGAACCGGTAACAGGCACCGATTTATTCCCCACCTTGCTGGATATGGCGAGTCTTCCTCTTTTACCTGATCAGCATATAGATGGCGTAAGTCTGAAGCCGTTATTTAACGGTGGTTCCATAGCAGAACGGCCTTTGTTTTGGCATTATCCCCATTACAGTAATCAGGACGGCCGCCCGTCAAGTGCCGTGAGAAAAGGCGACTGGAAACTTATTTATGACTACGAAACCGAAAAGCCGGAGCTGTACAATCTTCGGTCTGATATCATGGAGTCAAGGAATTTGGCTGAGCAGTTTCCGGATAAAACGGAATCGCTGAAGACAATGCTGATGGAGCATCTCAACGTAACCAATGCTCTTTTTCCACGACCTGACCCTGCCTACAATCCGCAAGCTGAGCGGAACCACTTACAGCGCGTAAAGGAAAACCGTATGGCTAATCTGGAACGGCGGCGCAAGCTGTTCCTCTCTCCGGATTTTGATCCCGAAAACAACTGGTGGGGAAGCCAACCGGAAGAATGATTTTTAACCTCACATACACCAATCATATCAATCATGACCTATAAAAAAAGAACTCTAAAATCTGTGTCAGCACCGCTGCTCCCATTTTTCAGCGTTATGGTAGCGGCTCTGTTTTTGTTTACAGCCTGTAATAATGAATCCACAACTCCGGACCGGCCAAATGTTATAATCATTTATGCGGATGACATCGGGTTTGGGGATGTTGGTGTATACGGGTCGGAACTGATCCCGACGCCATTTATGGATGAAATGGCGCGCACCGGTTTGAAGATGACCTCTTCGTATGCAACGGCATCTACCTGTACGCCAAGCCGTTATTCTATCCTGACCGGTGAATACGCGTTTAGAAATGAACGTGCGCAAATTCTGGATGGCGATGCGCCTCTCTTGATTGATCCGGATGGGTTCAATATTGTAAGAATGTTTCAGGAAACCGGATATCGCACCTCCATTATTGGTAAATGGCACCTTGGTTTGGGTGAGGGAGAAATCGACTGGAATGGCGCAATCAAACCTGGACCGCTCGAGCTCGGGTTTGACGAGTCGTTTATCATACCTACTACAACCGATCGCGTTCCAACAGTTTATGTGAACGGACATTATGTGAAAAACCTTGATCCCGATGATCCGCTTTTTGTGAACTACCGTGAAAATTTTGAAGGTGAGCCCACGGGAGCCAGTCACCCGGAAATGTTACGGTATCTGGCAGACGACCAGCATTCAGGGTCAATTCTTGATGGTGTAAGCCGGATTGGATTCCAAAAAGGCGGAGCATCAGCCATGTGGGATGATGAAATGATGTCTATGGATCTTGTAGATTTGGCCGAAGAATTTATAAGTGAAAACAAGGACAATCCATTCTTCCTGTTTTTCCCGCTGCATCAAAACCATGTGCCAAGAATGCCGAACGAAAAATTTGTTGGTTCAAGCGTTACGGGTTTAAGAGGTGATCACACCGTTGAATTTGACTGGAGCGTAGGTGAAATAGCCAGAATTCTTGAAGAGCAGGGTATCAGAGATAATACGCTTATTATTATTTCCAGCGATAACGGGCCCATTTTTGATGACGGATACGATGATGGTGCTATTGAAAATGCCCACGGCCATCCGGCAAGCGGGCCGTTCCGCGGAGGAAAGTACACGGCATTTGAGGGCGCTACCCGTGTTCCTTTTATCGTAAACTGGCCCGGCGTGGTTCAGCCCGGAATTGTTTCAGATGCAAAGTTTAGTCAGGTTGACCTTATGGCAAGTTTCGCTTCACTTTTGGGAATCCGGTTACCGGATGATACCGGTGTTGACAGCCTCGATCTGCTTGAAGTAATGCTCGGTAAGAGTTTTGACGGTCGCCCGCATATTCTCCAGCAGGGAGCCGGAACCGATCACATGGGATTGCGGGTCGGCGACTGGAAGCTTATCCCGAACCCCAGAGTTCCAAACTGGGTAAGTCCGAAGCATAATGCCAGGGAAAACCCAATCAGCACACCGATGCCTACCAGAAATACGAAGTACTTGTTCAATCTGGCAGAAGATCCGGGCGAAACAACAAACGTCGCAGAGTTGCATCCTGAAGTCGTTGAGGAAATGATGCAGCTGTACGAAAGAATTTTGAGCGAAAACGACATCACCATTCTAAACAGCCGGTAATCAAAAGCAGGGGATTTGTATGAAGAAATGCGTTGAATCAAAGTGGAATTCGTTCACCTCTGCCATCACATTAATCAGCAGTTTATTGCTGATTAATGTGGTGGGGTGCAGTTCCTCAACATCAGATGAACCTGATCTCACCAGGCCAAATGTGATCATCATTTATGCGGATGATATTGGTTATGGAGATGTAGGGGCATACGGTGCAAATCCGGAACTCATACAAACCCCTAACCTTGATAAGATTGCAGAAAATGGTATCAAGTTTACATCAGCTTATGCCACATCTGCTATGTGCTCGCCAAGCCGCTATTCCCTCCTGACGGGTGAATATGCATTCAGGCTGCCGGGTTCCGGAATTCTTTCAGCTGAGGATCCGCTCATCATCGAGCCGGGCTCTTTCACACTCCCCGAAATGTTTCGGGAAGCCGGTTACCGGACATCAATAATCGGCAAATGGCATCTGGGGTTGGGTGATGAAGTCGGGACGCTCGACTGGAATGCAGCCATCAAACCCGGCCCTCTGGAAGTTGGCTTTGATGAGTCGTTTTTACTACCGGTTACCAACGACAGAGTTCCAACGGTTTATGTGGATGGTCACTACGTTCACAACCTGAGCCCTGACGATGATCCGTTATTAGTGGCTTATCCTGAAGAAGGTCATCATGCCTATCAGGAAGAACGCTTTGGTGAATATGATGATCCCGCGGATGTTCATCAGCCATTGGTGGGTGATTTACCAACAGGGCTCAGCCATCCCGAATTATTGTTATATCCTGCGGATGTTCAGCACTCCGGAACCATAGTGAACGGAATCAGCCGGATCGGACACATGGCAGGAGGGCAGTCGGCCTGGTGGGATGATGAAGAAATGCCGTTTGAGTTTACAAGAAGATCGCAGGATTTTATCAAGGAGAACAGAGATAATCCGTTTTTCCTGTTGCTGTCCATGCCGGAAAATCACGTGCCAAGAATTCCACATCCTGATTTTCTGGACACAAGTCCGCTCGGACTTCGCGGTGACACTATCCATCAGTTCGACTGGGTAGTTGGTGCCATCATCGAAACGCTCGAAGAGCAGGGCCTTGCAGACAATACCATCGTAATTTTCAGCAGTGATAACGGCCCGGTTTTATACGACGGATATGATGACGGCGCGCTTGAAAATCACATGTATCATGATCCTAACGGCCCGTTCCGCGGCGGAAAATATATCGCCTTTGAAGGCGGAACCCGAATGCCCACATTAGCGCAATGGCCGGCAGGAATAGAGGCCGGACTGGTGTCTGATGCGATTATTAGCCAGGTAGACTTTCTTGCTACGTTTGCTGCATTAACCGGCGTAGAGATGCGTGATGGTGCCGGGCCAGACAGTCAGAATCTGTTATCTGCCTTCCTTGGTGAAAGTGAACTTGGCCGCGTTGAAGTTGTGCAGCAGTCAAGTGACGGACTCGGAATTCGTAAAGGAAAATGGAAGTACATCCCGCCATCAGAACGATCAGACTGGGCGTATAATCGCCACAATATGGGTGACCCAAACCCCATGCACATCGAAGAGCTCACCAGTCAGGCCTATTTATTTAATCTTGATGAAGATCCGGGCGAGACACTGAACCTCATAGAAGATTACCCGGATGTAGCCGCAGAACTGGCTGAATTGCTCGATGAAATAGTAAACGGGAAATAAAAAATTTCCTGCATTGAATGTGCAGGGATTTTTTTCGGATCGTAAGTCTGGCCTACTGATAAAAAATGGCATTTGCATCTATGTAGGGACAAGGCATGCCCTGTCCCTACAGTATTGATATTATTTATCTTGTGTTTTATCACAACCTCAAAAAGGTAACAATGCCTTAACGGGATCTTTGGCGCAATCAACCACGGGGGAGGCATGTTGAATTCAGATTTAAAAACCACTTTTCTCCGGGAAAAGCAGTTTTCAGTTTGAAGAGGATTGACTTATTAAGAAAAAAGGAATTACGGCCTAGGATAAAATGACGTTAAGAACCGTAGTGAAGTGAAGCGTTAAGAATAAAACCATACCGCTGACCAACCTGAAATTAGCTTCTGAAGTTGCGGAGCATTGATTTTATTTAGCGCAACGCAGCGAAGGTTTAGCCATTTTATCCCAGTCGGCGGCTTTTGGGTTACCTGGCGTCTGTGCGACTGCCGGCGCATCCGCACAAAAGGTAACGACGTCTTGGTGAGATAGTCGTTGCAAAAAAATGCAGAGGTTCCATCTGTAATCAGATTAAAAACGATCCAGTTTTGAACCAGTTACAAGTTTTTCACAGAAAGATCATTCTTCCCTCCGGGGAATTGGAGTAGCCCGGATAATAGTGATAATCACCAATAAAAAAAGCCACTGCCTACACGAAGCAATGGCTTTTTTTGATATGGGTAAGATTATTGGTGATTCCTGTAAATCTGGCCTAATGTGGTAAGCTCGCCGCTGGAATTAAACAGGGCTGACGGGCCTAACGGGCCATGATTTGGATCTGAATTGAACCATGCATAGCGGTAAACAAAATCAAGATCATCTAAAATCGGCAGTACTTCACCCATAAATGAAATAATCTGCTGCGCACTGTGTCTGTTATCTGCGGGAGTTTCTGCATCCCAGTCTGCTACCGCAAACTCGGTGATCCAGATGGGTAAGCCATAAAGATCGTATATATCATGCAGGTGGTTGATAAAATTAGTCGCATTAGGGCCTCTGTACCAGTGTACGCCAATAAAATCAACGCGATAGTCAAGTTCATTGGCCCGTTCCATAAACTCCATCAGCCATTCTCTGTCGGCATGTACCGGAGCAGGACTCACCAATGGAACATCTGCTTCCATAAGTTTTGGCCAGGCTTCGATGGCCTGATCAACGGTAAGATTGGCTTGTTCTGAGGCATCGGGCTCATTAAATCCTAACAGATAGTGAACTTTTCCTTCCGCTGCCCATTGATTGACACGATCCACAATAGGATCGATTCCTGAAAAATTACCCCAGGCGCCCCATATCATAGGGACGAATTCAACTTGATCATGCGGATAAACGTCTGGTAATTGATTCCCCCAGCTGTAATGCCAGCTCACGTCAAGTGCGGTGAGTTTTTGAGACCAATTGTTAGTGTCGTTAATGGTTATTCCAAACCCTTTTTTGGGGTTTAGTTCTACTTCTTCTACTTCTTCCTCCTCCTCTTCTTCTTCAACCGATGGACCGGTTGAGGAATCGCAGGAAGCCAAAAGGAAAAGGACAAGTAACAAACTTGATAGCAGGCTGAGATATTTTAGTTGTGTAAACATAATGAGAGCATTAGATCATGATTGATAAGTCGAAATTAAAAATGGTAACGGTAACATTTTTTATAATAACGTAAAAAGAGCTGAAATAAGCAAGTTTGCCCGTCATTTGGATGAGGAAATGAGGTTTGAGAAATAGGTCGCCCGTTTTCTGAGCTTTTTGAGGGCAGCAGGAATAACAAGGGTAATCAAAATTTAGTGTGATGCCCCGTAAAAAAGCGCTTGCATGCAAATTTAAGATTTACTATAATCGAAATGTTAACGATAACAATAAAAAGGATTGAGCTATGAAAAATAAATACAAACTTTTAGTAAGTGGATTGGCTTCAGTTGCGCTGTTTATGTCAGTTTTAACTGTAGACGCCATTTCGCAAACAGGTACTATTACCGATTCAGAAGGCAACGAATATGGAACAGTTCAGATAAATGATTTGATTTGGATGTCAGAAAACCTGATATCAAAAGAATATAATGACGGGACGCCAATCCCGAATGTGCAAAATGAAGAAGAATGGGGAGCAACCACAGCCGGTGCATGGTCCCATTTTCA
>PXAI01000252.1 GCA_003567135.1 Balneolia bacterium
AGCGCCGATGGTACTGCCATGCGGAAGAGTAGGTCGCTGCCTCATCTTTTATATTAACGCATAAAGGCGCTGCATTTTAACTTGCAGCGCCTTTTTCGCGTTTATAAAGGGGAGGGAGGAACTATTTATCAAATCTGCGATTCAGATCTTGCTTCCCTTATGATGCCCGCTTTAGTTTCAGCTGTAAACCCTCTTTTCTCTTCTTTCTCTAATTTAGCTGATAATCTATTCTGTAAACGCTGACACCAGTCTTATACTTTCCAACTTGCCAATCATATCAATTATGCTTGCGTAGTAATTGGATACTATCTGCTCATATAGCGGTTATCACATATGTTTTGTGATGGGCAGGTTTTTTTTCTCATAGTAAGATAGATTTAGATATTCATCAAAACCAAATAAGCACACTGAAGTAACCATGACAATTAACTTAAATATTTTGTGCAGCAGCGTAATGGAACTTCATAAGTGTGAAAACCATTTATTCTTATCCGGGATAGTTAATTCTCAAAACAAAATATTATTGATTGATATTTTGTAGTTGAAGTCACGGAATAATGTTCCCAAACACAATTACTTAGATGCTCTTGCGTCAATACGGCAAAAAATGTAAAATGACTGTCATCTAAGGAATTTTTGCCTTAATTTTCCCAACCGGTTGATTTAACTAAATTAACAACAAAAAGTAAACTTTACATTGAACGACAAGGATTTGACACTAACTAACCCAAAGGTAGAATTTTCCGTTTTTATTGAAAAATTCAGATCTACCCTGAATGAATTATTTGGTCAGCGGATTAACCAAAGCGCTACAAGCGTAACGCGCGGTATTCCGCCGCTTCTAATGAGGGACGTGCTGAAGTGTAAACCACTTTCTGTATTTATCCCTGAAGAATATGAAGGAAGGGGAGTTCAGGTTAAGGAATGTTTGAAGATGCTTGAGACTGCGTCATATCAGTCTCTGCCGCTTGGGTTGATGATGGGCATCAACGGCGCGCTGTTTTTGCAACCCGTAGCTTTGTACGGCCAGGAAAGCATCAAAAAAGAGGTGTATCACAAGTTTATTAACCAGGGAAACATGGGCGGCCTTATGATTACAGAGCCGGGTTACGGTTCTGACGCGCTACACATGAAAACCTGGTATCAGGAAAATGAAAATGGCTTCAGGATTAAAGGTACCAAACACTGGGCCGGTCTGACCGGATGGGCCGATTTCTGGCTTTTAACCGCCCGCAGAAAGAATGAGAACGGTGATCTTGCCAGAGATATCGATTTCTTTGTACACCGTAAGCAGGATAACGGTATTGTCGTAGAGGAGATGTACAACAACCTCGGCCTCTATATGCTACCGTATGGCCGCAACGTAATTGACGCAAATCTTCAAAGCGACAGTAAACTCGTTCCGAAAACAACCGGCGTTAAAATGATGCTGGATATTCTGCACAGAAGCCGCCTGCAGTTCCCTGGTATGGGAATCGGGTTTGTGAAAAGAATGATGGATGAAGCCATCACGCATTGCAAGGATCGTCTCGTAGGCGGGAAATCGCTGATCGATTACGATCAGGTTAGAGAGCGGATTTCAAAGATTCAGAACGCATTCACAACCTGCTCCGCTATGTGTGCTTACACATCCGAAAAAGCGGATATGACGACCGATCTTGCCAGAGCCGATGTGCAGGCTAACGTGATCAAAACAATGGTAACTGATTATATGCACGACGCAGCGCAGTCTCTGCTTCAGCTTGTTGGAGCAAAAGGGTACCGGCTCGATCACATCGCCGGAAGATCTACTGTAGACAGCCGTCCGTTTCAGATTTTCGAGGGTTCAAACGATATCCTCTTTCAGCAGGTTTCTGAATCTGTTCTTAAATCCATGCGACGCGCCAAAGTCTCAAATCTGTATCAATACCTGAAATCGTATGAACTGAGTAACGAGGCTACATCGTATGTGAAGAAAGCACTCGACTTCGAAGTGGATTACACGATGAGCCAGAGAAAACTTGTAGAGCTTGGAAAAGCAATCAGCCGTGTAGTTTCGCTGAACTTCGTTCTCGATATGGGTTCAAAAGGATTCCGCAGCGATTTCATCCAAAATAGCATTGTGCAGCTCACTCAGGAAATCAACAGCCATCTCAACCTGTACAAAGGTAAGGTTGAGACTGACGTAATTGTTGAGTACGGCGATGAAAGCTCCTGGCTGGAATACGTGAGAAGCTGAGCATTCAGTTCTTAATTACTTCGGTCTTCATCACGGCATTTCTGTTCATAAGCAGATTAACCGGACACTTTCCGGCGATGTCGCCAAGTCTGTTCAGAAGTTTATCGTCCATATCTGCCGTAACGTAAATCTTTTTGTAGATGAAGCGGATTTTGCCGCGGATAAGAAAAGGCTTTTCCTCATCGCTCAGTTCGCTTTCATCTGCTTTTTTTACCTCAGATTTGATATGCACATCAAGCTGTTCAAAATCTGCTTCTTTTCTCTTCAGGTACATTTTCAGCGTGATGGCCGTACATGAGCCCAGCGCGCCAAGCGTCAGCTCCATAGGGGTAGGGCCTTCATCAGTACCACCAAGGCTTTCAGGTTCGTCTGCATCAAAATTATGCGTTGCAGTTTTAATTTTCGTATAGTACCCTTCATCATTATTGATACTGGAGATAACAAGACTGTCCATAATATTCAAAAAAAATTAAGTAAGTAATCTAATGTTATGGTTAGAATATACGGATTGAGGGAGTAAATGTAAATATAAATATATGAATAAGTAGTAATATGAAATCGATTGTAGTTCTCACAGGAGCGGGAATAAGCGCGGAAAGCGGGCTGAAAACATTCAGGGATTCAGGGGGTTTATGGGAAGGCGTGGATGTAATGGAGGTCGCGTCGGTGGAAGGGTGGTACCGTGACCGGGAAAAAGTACTCGAATTTTATAACGTGCGGCGCGTTCAAGCCAATAAAGCTCAGCCCAATGCCGCTCATCTGGCACTGAAAAAACTTGAAAGTAAATATGATGTTCAGATCATCACACAGAACGTGGACGATCTGCATGAAAAAGCAGGATCTGCCAATGTGCTGCATTTGCACGGCATGCTGCGTGAAGCAAAAAGTGAAAAGGATGATAACCACATCATCGACCTGGGCGATAAAGCGATCAACATGGGCGACACGTGCCCCAAAGGCGGCCAGCTGAGGCCAAATGTGGTTTGGTTCGGTGAGATGGTTCCAAACATTGAGCCTGCATCCCAAATCGTGGAAAGGGCCGATGCTGTAATCATAATTGGCACGTCGCTGGTAGTTTATCCCGCAGCCGGACTCATTGATTATGCCCCTGTCAATGCCCCGGTTTACGTGATAGATCCGTCAAGACCGGCTTATCCCGGAACGGGACACGATGTTACGTTTGTCGAAAAGACGGCGTCGCAGGGTACACCCGAGCTGGTTGAGAAACTGCTCAATTCGTAATTTGACATAAATATTCTGAAAAAATCTGATATGGATAAAAAAGAAAAGAAAGATCTCGAAAGAGAAGCGATTATTAATTATCTGGGAAAACTCCTGACGCTGGAAAAAGAGCACAGTCTCCTGCCCGGTTCCCGCAACCCGGCGACCGTAGCGTCGTTTCTAGGGCTTAAGGAGGATGAACTGGAAGCACTGAAGGAAGGCAGCAAAGATAAGGCGATGCAGGCTGCAGAGGAGCTTTTGAAGGATGCTGAAATCCGGGAGAAGATGGAAAATATTCCTTTTAAAAAAGGGGATAAAATTGTCGGAGTCGGGGATGACATCACATCTGACTTTGAGGGTTGGTTTGAGATTTTTCGGTACGTAGTGGATACGGCGCGTCCTGATCTTGAGCTTGAATGGATTAATGCAGGGGTTTATCAAAATACGACGCATGATGTACTCAGGCGGCTGAATAATGATGTTATGCATACCGGCGCTGCCTGGGTGATTTTGCATCTCGGTACCTACGACGCGCAGCGTTTACACACAGCGAGTGAGCGGACGCACGTTTCCCTCGCGGAATTCTGGGAAAACCTGAACTCAATTGATCTTGCCCTGCAGGAAGTCGTCGACAATCCGCTGATCTGGATCAGTCCAAGCCCTGTGATAACCGAGCAGATGATGAAGGTTCCGGTTTTTGAGGGGATTATTCAGGAAGATGATCTTACCGAATTCCGGGAAGTACTCTCAGGCAAAACCGGATATGTTGTTGATCCACAGGGATTGCGTTTTGGCCGACCCGCAAACTCATGGAATTTTCTGGCTGATGGCCTGCATCCTTCCATAGCCGGACATCTTGTAACCGTGCGGGAACTGATACACACGCTTACGAAAGGCAAAGTTGTCGGGGATGACTAAAATCTAAGCTGATACTTGAGTACCTCAACCCCGAATGATTCGGTCAGCGTCAGTTCCTGATTTGAAATGGACGGATAACGGGTTATCACGGGGTTGATCATACTCACCCTTGAGTTGTCGCCGGATGCGATGCTGATCAGCCCGGCTGAGCCCGGAGGAGCGTAGTTTGAGTTGCTGCCGAACATATCGAAGTCATCATAGCCGCCACCTGAGCCGTGCTGGCCGAGTACAAAGGCATCAATGAGCCCAAAGCCGAACCCAACCCATGCTCCCGTCGAAGCTCCGTACTGAATCCCTTTTATTATCGGATATTCACCGATCAGCGCAACGGCGATTCCGAGAATTCCGCCGGTTCCTGCGCCATATAGTGTATCCAGAATGATTATCCCGGTTGACGTGGTGGATGTATTGATAAGGCCTGAAACGGGCGCTCCGGAGTACTGTACAAGATCGTAAATACCGATACCGAAGCCTGCGATCGCGCCAATGCCCACACCAACCGAAAGAGGCCGCAGGCTTTCATCGTTTTTTAAACCCATGGTGGCTCCGCCAAGAGCGGCACCCGTTGCGGCACCCCAGAACGTATTTCCGGCGATCACCTCAAATCCCTGTGATTGTGCATTCTTAGGTGCTGAGAAAGTGATAAGTGCTATCGAAGCCAGAGCAATGAAGAAAAGTGATTTTTTCATACAAATTCTGATCGTGGTTTAATTTATGATGGATCGGCAAGCGCAACGGGAATTACTTTGCCGTTAAAAAACTTTTTCCCGGTAACTGAGAACCAGGCAATCAGCGATCCCATATCTTTTGCAGAAACGGGAGCCTGAAAGCCCGGAAAAGCCTGTTCAAGCATTTCGGTCTGAACTGCACCGAGACAGAGGCAGTTTACGGAAATTTCGTGAGATGATAATTCGCCGGCCAGACATTCGCTAAGGATCGCCAAACCGCCCTTTGCCGCTGAATAAGCTGATAAACCGGGGAACTTGGAACTTCCCTGAAATCCTCCCATAGAACCGATATTCATAATGTGGCCGCCTTTGTTCATAAGTGGCACAAGTTCGCGTATCAGCCGGGCCGGAGCCGTTAAATTACAGCTGATCTGCGTTTCCCATTCGGCATCGGTTGTTTCAAGAAATGGCTTGTTGATAAGAACACCGGCATTATTAATCAAAACATCCAGTTTCCCGGATTTTTCCCGGATGGAGTTTTTTAAATGCTGAATATCATCCGGATTATTTAAATCTGCTCTTAACGGAATGATGTTATCCTGAAAACCTGAGGCAACCTCGTTTAGCCGCGATTCAGTTCTGGCCGCGATGAATACAGTGGCTCCCTTCCCGGCAAAAAAACGGGCTGCTTCGGCTCCTATGCCCCGACTTCCGCCTGTTATGAGAATATTGAGATTGTCGAAATGGTCATTCATAGTCAGTGGGTATCATTTTGCATCAATAATAAAGAAAACGCGGCTTTTTTCATGAATTAATCAACATCTTTCTGATGGCTGGCATTCACAGGGTTTACGGATACAAAAAAAGGCATCCGGGCTACCGAATACCTTTCTTTGCATTTATGGAAGTTTTGTTAAACCGGATTATTGACGAACCATTAAAATATGCGATATAAGCGATTGATTAAATTTAGCTTTTAGCAAGTACACGTTCCCTTAAATTTGGGTGTGCTATAAGTCGGCGACTTTTTCCCGCTGGCTGCGTTGAAACTAAAAAAGTGCGCTCAGGGTACACCAGTACCCTTCCGCTCACTTTTTTACCTTCGCCTTGCCAGCGAA
>PXAI01000279.1 GCA_003567135.1 Balneolia bacterium
CTGAGAAGACGATCACCCGGGTCGAGCCCGCCGCGTCGTTGTAGTTCCTCAAGTTGTTGCCTGATTTCATTCTGCTGGCGACCCATCTGCTCAAGTCGCTCCATTTGATCCTGCGTGAGACGTTCTCCGGCAATATCATTCAGCATATCCTGAATTTGCTGGTTCAGCTGCTGCTGCATTTCGCCGCTTTCCTGAAGCTGATCCATCATCTGCTCGGCCGACATTCCGCCGCCCCCTCCGCCGCCACCGCCGGAATCCATAAGCTGATCGATTAAATCGGCGACCATTACGGAAAGCTGGTTTAATCCGCCCAGTGCGATTCGTTCTGCGTTAGTGGCTCTGTTTTTGTTGCGTTCAGCTAAAAAGTGCACAGACTGATCAAGATCGCGCTGAATCTGACGACGCATCTGGTTGACCTGATTCGGGAACATCGGAACCTCGCGCGAAATGGCGTAAAGCGAATCCACCACCACATCAAACATGTTCGAAATATTTCGCTGGACGCGGGCGTGCTCCACAAACCCCTGGCTGTTTTGCTCAAGGCGAAGCGTGCGCTGATTCAAATCCTGCTGATTTTCCGAAAGCAGTAAAAGCGTCTGAAGCGAGCTTTGAAGCGCACGGATATTCACATCAATCTGCTGGCCCCGCATACTCGATTTCGCCTCAGCAAGCATACCCTGCATGTCATCAATACTTTGCTGGATCTGCTGTTGCTGCTGCCGGGTTTGATTCTGATCCTGACCGGGATCCTGCAGCTGCTCCATATTTTCCTGAAGCTGATCTTTAGTCTCTTCCATTTTCTGATCCAGCTGATCCCTCAATTCTTCCATCGCCTCGCGCGAACGGTCCGGACTTTTATCAGGCAGCTGATCAACTCTGTCCTGAAGCTTTTCAAGCTCTTCACGGATGGACTCCTGTTGACGCGCCGCACCATCCGGATCATCCGTCATCTCCATGACAGCTTCTTCCTGTCGCGATAAATCTTCCAGCACTTCGGCCAGACGATCCATTTCGGCTTCCAGACGAATCTGCTTGAACAATTCCATCGTTCTTTCAAGACGCTCGCGGTAATTTTCTTCGCTGAATTCAAGATTCTGAAGCGCATCCCTGAGTTGATTCTGATCCATCGTTTCCAGGCTTTCCTGCAGCTGTTTCAGCCACTCCATAATTTCAGGATCATCAATTTCCTGCATCAGCTGCTGCAGTTCGCGGTATTTTTCGAGGGTTTCCTCAGACAGCACGTTGTCCTGCTCCATCTCACGGCGGAGCTCCTCAAAGTGTTCCTGAATATCCCGAAGCTGTTCGTTCATCTGCTCGCGCTGTTCGCGGATTGACTCAGCCGTTTGCTGCTGCTCCCAGTTATCCTCAGGATTATTGATGATATCATCCCGCAAATTATCCAGGTCGCGACGCGAATCCTCATACTGCTGATGGAGATCATCCAGCGCTTGGTCAACCGCATCTTCCTGCTGCTCCTGCTCAATCAGATGCTCCGCAAGCGAGGCCGCGCGAATCACATGGCGCTCTGAAACCGCCGATTTATATCCGTTCCACTCGTCGTTATCCGTAACCTGAATCCAGTAAACCAGTTCATCGGTTGCCCGCAGGCGGATGTTGCTCAAATCCCAGACGTACACATCTTCAAGCGTAGAGGGAGAAGTGCCCCTCAGTCGAATCGAACCCTTAGGCGGATCTGACGTAAATTCACTGTTCACCTCATAATGCAGGCGTACGGAGGTTAATCCGAAATCATCGCGCGCTTCATAGGCGATGGTGAGTTCCTTCGGATTTAGCATGTTTTTGAACGGCTCCGGACTCAAAATCCGGACAGTAGGGTGCTGATCCTCAAGTGCCCTCAGATTAAATCGAAACGGATTCGTGTTCTCAAGTCCAGCGGAATCGGCCAGCGCCATGCGGAGCGTATCGGATTCTGAGACGGTAAATGTAGTCTGCCAGGTTGTCGATTCCTCATGATCCATATCGATGTGATCAGAAACCCGGCTGAGGACGCGCGCAGTCCGCAGCGGTTTATTAGCTTCGCCGGTTATCGTTATTTCTGATCCGCCGTAGGCCTCAACGCGACTAAACGGGTAGGTAAGCTTTACGGGATCAAGGCCGGTGTAGGAGGGCGGAGTTACTTCCAGAACCAGTTCGCGAAATCTCGGAATTTGCTCAACGGTGAGCGAAAATGTGTCGGAGCGAAATCCGTCCATCTCGATGTAATATTCGGCGTCATTGAAAACCTCAACCGGCGCAGAGACGTAGCGGCTGCTTCCGGAAAGCTCCATGGCGCGCTTTCGAAAATCCTCTTCAAGATCAGTGCGCCAGGCCAGTCTGACCTCATCAGGCGTGCTGCCTTCAAACGTAACAGAAGCAAAAAATCGGCTGCCCTGCTCAACGGTATCATTTCCCGGCTCAATCGTAAATGTAAACGGATTCGGTTTTTCCCAGGCCTGCCAGAAAGCGACCGTGCGCGTGCCGGTGAACGGATCGGAAAACCAGAGGCCGGATACCGCAATCAGCAGAACGAGAACTGCTGCGAAGATGCGGGAGGTCGTTTTATAAAGATCGGTTTCCCTGAACCAGGATCTGATTTTTTCATCGCCGTTTTCTTTTTCAAGATGATCCAGATTCTGGCGGATGGCGGCATCTTTAAGCGGAGAATCCGTTTCGCGGCCGGTTTCGAAGTCGAGCAGGTAGCGAAGCGAGTATAGTCCGGTCTCGCGGCTGAGCTTACGGTAAAAAACCTCAAACCCTGATATGGAAAAAAGCTGATAGACTTTCCAGCCGGCAAAAGCGGCGACGCCAAAAATCGAGACAAAAGCGCTGGTTTTCAGTAGGGGCGACAGAAAATAGGTGCGCTCAATAAAGAACAGAACAATGAATCCGGTAAGCAGTACGGCCAGAAAGGCCAGCACGGCCGAGCTCGAATGCCACCGTTTCAGTCGTGTAAAACAGGCTCTGGCAAGTTCAAGCCACTTCGCGATGTGTTGATTTTTCGGAGAATCCTGTTCAGCCAAAGTTGGGTAAATTTGTTGATTAACGTATCAGGTCAAAAAAATGCGGTTCAGGCACTGTTTCTAAAACGAGAAGCATGGTGACATAGTGCCTGATTGCGCGAAAGTTTCCCGTTTCGGTGTGTTTAGATATCACTCAGGGATAAAGAGGAATCGTGAACAATTCGTTTCCCGTCGTGTTTCAGAGTGACTACCTCATGGTGCGCATCGTGTTCCAGGTAAAGGAAAGCATTTTTCTCAGCCCATTCCGGCAGCAGTTTTTCTTTTTCCTCTAAAGTGATGACCGGCATCATATCGTAGCCCATCACCCAGGGCAGCGGAACGTGAGCATGAGTCGGAATTAGATCACCTGCAAAAACGAGTGTTTTATCCTCATGTGAAATGATCGGTAGCTGCTGGCCTTTGGAGTGGCCGTTAACCTCAACTACGCTGAGTCCGGGCTCAAAAATTTGCCCGTCGGATGTGAACTTGAGCGCTTTGGAATGACGAATCGGCTCAATGTTTTCAGGAAAGTAGGATGCTTTTTCGCGCGCATTCGGCGTATTGGCATTGACCCACTGGTTTCGCGTAACCCAGTAGCGCGCATTGGGAAACACGAGCTCGGCTTCGCCTTCATCGTTTAAACGGGTTGTTCCGCCGCAATGATCAAAATGCAGGTGCGTGAAGATGATATCCGTGATATCCTCCTTCTTGAATCCGTGAAATTCGAGCGAAGTTTCCAGCGATCCCTCATCAAAATGGATATCGTAAATACTCGACATCTTCTCGTTGAACTTGTCGCCGGCTCCGTTGTCAATCAGATAAACGCGCTTGGTCAGATCGGATTTGATCAGCAGACACCGCATCGCCATCGGTATTCGGTTTTTGTCATCGGCCGGGATTTTTTTCGACCAGAGCGTTTTCGGAACCACGCCAAACATGGCGCCGCCGTCGAGGGCAAAGCGTCCCGTTTCGATGGTGTAAATGGAAAAAGGCCCGATTTTTGTGGAGGATAAGTTCATTGGTCTATTCAGTTTTAAAATCAATAGGTGGAAATTTTCTGAAATGTCCGTTCCGGCTGATTCGCTCCCGAACTTCCTCAAATGCCTTGATTTTAGGCAGCGTACGGTCGATGTGCATTTTGATGTACACGAGCCGCTCACGTTCGGTTTTTATCTCCAGAAGATTCTGTTTCTGAGACAGGTCAAACCCGACCAGATGCGCGAATCCGAACGAATCATGGGGGACTTCATCGGATAAAATACCGGTTTTAAATTCTGCGATTTCAACCAGTTTTTTGAAGGAAGGGAGGATGCGTTTCAGAAACTGCTTGTCGGCATCGGTCGTTTCGCCGGAGTCGTGAAATTTGGTGATATGCCCCTGAAGGTACGCTTTCGAGGAATCAAACGAGTGGGTGATAAACCGGTCGTGTCCAGTACAGATGATATCCGCCTTGCCGTCCTCATACTGCTTGCTGATGGCATCAACCGTGGCCAGACATCCAATTCGCGAAACCTTGTTTTTTATAAAGCTGACAAGTCCGAACGGTTCATCATTGGCAACACAGTGGCGGATCATCTCTTTATAACGGGGCTCAAAAATATGGAGCGGAAGCTTCTCGCCGGGAAAAAGTACTATTTGAAGCGGGAACAGGGGGATGATCTTCATAAAAACGAATATGCCGAACCGGCTTGTGAGGCGGAGTGATTAAATATCAAAGTTGATCGTGAAGTTTCTGCAGGAAAACCCGAACCTGTTTGAGATCACGCTGAAGATCCAGCGGAATTGCCGGGGCGTCGGCCTGATGTTGATCCGGATTCTTTTTCTTCTCCGAAAGCGCCTTCTTCGCTCCGGCCGTACTGTACTTTCGATCTTTGATGAGCACCTTCAGCTCCATAATTGTATCAATATGCTTCTGCATGTAGGTGCGTTTTCCCGACTTATTCTT
Source organism: Balneolia bacterium (assembly GCA_003567135.1). GTDB lineage: Bacteria > Bacteroidota > Rhodothermia > Balneolales > Cyclonatronaceae > PXAI01. The sequence goes on from PXAI01000279.1 coordinate 4,945, forward strand.
GCCGGGATTCAGCTGCGGAAAAACCGATTCCCAATAGCGAAGTACATGGGGCTCAACATCCGTGAGCTTGCTCACTTCGCCAATGCTGTAGTATAATTTTTTCATACCGGAAATCTATAGGGTTGATAGAATTAGCCTGTGTAATTTACAATTAATATAATGAGCAGAGCGGGAAAAGAGAAGGGAATAAGAGAGATGATAAATTTGCAAAAAGAAGCTATTAGGATAAATGATTAAGATCAGCTTTTTCGACTCATTGATCGGGCTGCACTTTCCAAATCTGTTTATACGTGATAACTACGCCATATTTAAGGCAACAGCGTGAATATGATTCAGGGAATTTTATTTTAAGCTTAGTATGCTGTTAATTCAGTGCTAAAAGCTAACTCAATCAAACTGCTTGCTGTACAACACGAGCTTAATTCGCAGTTTAAATTTTCAAAAAGGTCATCTTATGAAAGAACTCAGATTATCAATGGCAATGGGTGGGGGCGTTTCACTGGGTACGTTCAGCGGATCGGCATTAACCGAGGCAATCAAGCTTATTCTGATAGATAACTATTACAATCTCGCAAAGGGACATGATAAGAGCTATGAAAATGTTACGGTTGATTCCTTCAGCGGAGCGAGCGCCGGCGGGATGTCCCTCGGAATTATGCTGAGAGTTTTCTCAATGCCACCCGCAGGAATTACGGAGGAGGGTTCTGATATCCGTGATGATCTTGAAGAGATTCTGCGACGCCAGTTCGGGGATGCTTTTGAAAACATGAAAGAAGTAATACGTGATGACCACTGGAATCAGATTTTATTAGCTCAGTACGCGCAAAATAAGCAGCACGAATGCTGGGTAAAGGAGGTCAATATAAATCGCTTACTTCGCCATGAGAAAAATTCTTTTGATGAACATGTGCTATCCCTGTTATTTCGACAAACGGTAGATGGGATAGCAAAAGAGCATATTCAGCTAAATGATGGCGATTCTGCGCGTGAATTTAATGAATTAAACCTGCTGTCAGACAGAGTGCTGTTTGCATGCACGCTGAGTAACCTGAGTCCGCTTATGCTAGACGCCAGACAACAGGTTAAAAGCAGGGTAGATGCCCGCGGTATGATTGGTTTAAAAGATCCGCTTCGATCAGAAACACACCGCGATATGCGTGTATTTGACATAAATTA
>PXAI01000137.1 GCA_003567135.1 Balneolia bacterium
AAAAAGTTGAGTTTGCGTCCCGAAGATTCGTTGCCGTTCATCGAATCACGGAAGAACTTAAGGTGGGATGTCAGCCTTACGACCTCCTCCGTGATATCCATCTTATCGGCCAGGATGGCAATTTCCATTTCAAGACGGTCTTTGTCGAACTTGTCGTCATCCAATAGCACCTTGATCCGCTCGTGTAACCTGTTACGGGCTTCTTCGGTGCGGTTTTGTGCAATATCATTAATCTGTTTGGATGACGCCTCAATCGCATCGATTCGCTCAGAAAGATCACCAGCAAGTACTTTGCCTTCTTCCATCCGCATCTGGATGGTTTGTTTGATTGAAGCCTCCACGCATTCGTAAAGTGCTTCCTTGAATTTCTCTTCTTCCTTTTTAGTGAAATCCTGGCGGCTGAAAATATCGTCGAACTGGAGCAGCTGGCTCAGCGTCGGGGTTTCTTTAATGCCGAGGTCGTTGCTAAGATCAGTGAGCATATCGTAATACTGGTTGGCAAGCGCATTATTGAGAGTTACGGAGCTTTTGCTTCCCCCGGTTTCCTCAATCTTAACGGAAGCGTTTACTTTGCCTCTCTTGAATTTACTCTGGATAAAAACCCTAAGCTCAGCCTCGTAATGCTGATACTCGTTCGGGAGCTTCACGAAAACGTCGCAGAACCGGTTGTTAACCGTTCTAACTTCCGACTGTATCAGGAAACCGTTTATGCGCATGTCGGCCCGGCCAAAACCGGTCATCGATTCAATCATATCTAAATGTGGTGTAAATACCGTTTGTTTTTTGTACCGCCAAAAGTAATGATATCAGCAATCCTTTAAAAGCGGGTTTTGCAGGATGGGAAAAGAAAAGCTGCCGGATTCCCGGTTTGTCAGTGGCACATTTCGGTTCCGAGGCCCATCGACATATCAGGGCTGATGAACGGTATCCCAAGGGATAGTCCGCGCAGAATGAGCAGCACGCCCAGTACGCCGGCTACGGCCGGTAACATTTTCTGCAGTTTCAGCTTCAGGTTTTGTGGAAGCGCCGCAGGACTCAGTGAAAGTGCCAGCATAATCGGCACCGTTCCGAGTCCGAACAATCCCATATAAGCGACTGATCCCCATATACTTCCCATAGAAACCGAGCCGGCCACGCCGATATATACGAATCCGCAGGGAAGAAACCCGTTCAGCACACCAAGCCCAAGCAGGCTGGAGGGTTTTGAAGATCTGATCAGCCTGGAAAACAACTTTCCGGTTGATCCTTTGTAGATCCAGTTCGGCGAAAAGTGAAGAAACTTTTTGAACGGAATCCCGGGCAGGAGAGCAATTACAAGGATCATCACGCCGGTAACGATGGACAGGATCTGCTGTGATCCGGCGAGCGTGGCACCAAGCCCGATGAGTCCGGCGCCAAGGCCGATGATCATGTAGGATATAATCCGGCCGAAGTTGTAGAGCAGGCGTCCCGTAACCAGTCGCCCGGTTGGAGCGTCCCGGCCGGGCAGGGCAATGGCAATCGGGCCGCACATTCCGGCGCAGTGCGCGCTGCCAATCAGCCCGATCACAAATCCGGTCCAGAGAATCTCCATACTTTACCTCAGGTCGATATTCGCTTCGCGGTAATACTCAACGCCGCCGGAATTCCAGGCCACCTGAATTTTCCAGAGGCCGGGATTCAGCTCCGCGGCATCGATTTGCTGTAATCCGTCCGGATCAGTTTTTATTTCGTAAATACGGTCGTAATCAGAATTGGAAGGCCTGAACATGATGATTTCGCCATCGAGGCCGGCAACAGCCTGATCCGCCGGGAAGCTGAAATTGAGATAACGACCGGTTTGGCGCCAGGTCAGCGGATTATCCAGATTCTGCGCGTTTTGCATTCTGGTGATCTGCTCCTGATAGGTGAGCGTTTTTTCGTAGTAGTTCTCAGCAACCAGATCGGTTTTTTGGGTAAACGTGAAAAACACAAAGCTAAGGGTTCCGATCACAAAAATGCTGTATCCGGTGAAAATGCCAAGAGGCCACTTCCACTCTTTTTCGGGGTTTTGGGATGATTTTTTCATAGTTCAGTTTGTTTCAGTTCAGTAATTAAAATCAGGGATTCGGTGATCCGCCCGGCCCGATGAATCTCGTCCGGATGGTTTGAATGAGCTCATCTTCGAGATAAACTCCGAACTCCAGGTCGGTATCTGATCCGATGATGTCATCTCTGTCGATGAAAATCATCATACGGTGTTCGGTGCTGCCCTGTCCGGGAACGGCGAGTCCGCCGCCAAGCATCTGGATTTCACCACCGGCAGGCGTGTGGAGCCGTACTTCCGGCTCAAGCTCGCCAAAGGTTTTGTTGAAAAACTTGACGTTATAAAAATTCGAGAGGCGTCCGTCGGGTAGTTCGTTGTAAAGCATGCCGGGTTCACGCAGGATTACGGTTTCCATCGACGGCCGCGTAGCAAGCAGATAGCTGAATGTGGAAAACAGAATAATAAATACCATCAGATACGCCACGATTCTGGGCGTAAAGAACCGCGCTTTGCCGCCATCTTTTACGGCGTTATAAGAAGAGTAGAGGATCAGATCCTCGGGTTTGCCAACTTTGCGCATTACCTCGTTACACGCATCGATACAGGCGGTACAGTTGATGCATTCCATCTGAATACCGTTGCGGATATCGATGCCGGTCGGGCACACTTTTACGCACTGTTCGCAGTCGATGCAGTCGCCGAGCACTTCGGAGTCATCCCCGTTGCGCATCTGGTTGGTTACCACGCCGTCGTCTTTTTTTCGCTTGCCCACTTTCTCACGTGGTTCCCCACGGCTGAAATCGTACGTTACGGCGATGCTGTCGTTATCCACCAAAACGGACTGGAAACGGCCGTACGGACATGCTACCAGGCAAACCTGCTCGCGGAAGCGTGAGAAAACGCCGTAAAACACAAGGCTGAATATGGTGATAGCAATCAGCCCGGTAATGTGCTCGGATGGCGGAGCGGTTACGATGGCTAAAAGCTCATCCTTACCGATTATATAGGCCAGAAACGTGTTGGCAATCAGGAAAGAGAGGCCAAAAAACAGGGCGTGTTTGGATGATTTTTTGATAAACTTTTCGCGATCCAGCGGCTGCTTGTTCAGACGCTTCTGGCTGGTTGCGTCACCTTCAATCCAGTATTCGATTTTCCGGAAAAGCATCTCCATGAAGATGGTCTGCGGACAGACCCAGCCACAGAAAAGACGCCCCCATATCGCCGTAAAGAGGACTATAAAGATGATGAGGGTCATCATCGCCAGGAAAAACAGGTAGAAATCCTGCGGCCAGAAAATCATGCCGAATACCACAAATTTCCGCTCCAGAATATTAAGCAGAAGAATCGGGTTTCCGTTTATGGTGATGAACGGGCCGAGAAACAGGAAGCCAAGCAGAAACCAGCTGAGAACTGTTCGCGCCTTGTAGTAAAAACCATCCGGCTTTTTGGGATAGATCCAGTTCCGTTTTCCGTCCTCCGTAATGGTGGAGACGAAATCGCGGTATCGCTCTTCCTGTGTATGGGGATTTACCTGTTTGGATGACATGTTGCTAACCTTTTTACAGGACCGAACCGGCAAAAATCTGCCGGCCCTTCCTGAATTGTACTTAATCTAAATGACACTCCACCGAGCGGCTCATATCGGGCGCACGCGGATTGGGAGGTTCGGTTCCGCGAAGCGAAATAATGTAGCTGGCAAGCTGATGCAGCTCCTCAGTGGTGAGGCGCGCATTGCTTCCGTAAGGCTGCATGCCGCGTGTCGGGAAACCGTCTTTTATGGCCACCATAATGGATTCGAGATCGCAGCCGTGCTTCCATAAATTGTTCGTCAGATCCGGGCCGACGAGGCCTTGTCCCTGCTGACCGTGGCAGGTCGCGCAGAGGTTGTTCTGGCTGACGTATATCATGCGTCCGGCTTCGAGGCTGCTCTCATCTTCGAGTATGGCCAGCTCTGCGAAATCGATGGCCTCGCGTTCTTCGAGGTTAAAGCGCTCAGCAGCCATGGCCATTTCACGCTCATATTCCTCTTCCTGAGTGAGTCCCCATCCTGTTACATCGTAATAGAACAGGTACACTACGCTGAACGCGATGGTGAAGTAGAAACCGTAGAGCCACCAGGGCGGCATCCGATTATCCAGTTCCTGAATTCCATCGTATTCGTGATCCATCAGAAGATCACGCTCATCATCAAAGATGGTGTTTAATTCTTTTTTGGGATCGTTGTTTTGGTCAGTTGCCATGTTTATGGTCTCCGTTGCTGCGTTCTAAGTTCGTGTTGTTCACAGCCGGACGGAGCTCATCAGAGCTCTCATCCAGTGGCATAGTTTCCATTTCGGACAGATAGTTTTTGCTGAGGCGAATCACCCAGAAAAACATCAGGACGAAGAATCCGAAGAATATCACCAGGGATATCAGCGGAAAGATTTCCACGCCCATTATTGTTTCGATTACATCTCGTCGCATGGATGCTCCTGATTAGTATTCATCTTTGAATACGGCGCCTGAGGGATCATCCCCATGAACCGTAGCCTGTTCATCAACCTGAAGCTGAAGGCGCTCGGCACTATCTTCGGGGCTCATGCTGATGTCAGTTCCGAGACGCTGCATGTATGCAATCATGGCAACCATGTGGCTGTCCCAGGCAACGGTAATTCCGGATTCCTGCAGACCATCGGCTATTGCGCGGGCCTGCTGCTCCAGATGCTGTACGGCAATCTCATCGTAGCCTTCCTCGTATGGCACGCCAAGGCGCTGCAGGGTTCTGATCTTGGCCGGAATTTTATCCACGTTGATGGTTTTCGAAGCGAACCACGGATAGGCCGGCATGATTGAACCCGGTGAGGTGGACTGCGGATCCATAAAGTGGCGATAGTGCCACGTATCAGGATATTTGCCGCCCACACGATGGAGGTCAGGCCCGGTACGTTTTGATCCCCAGAGGAACGGACGATCATAAACAAACTCGCCCGCTTTTGAATATTCACCGTAGCGCTCGGTTTCAGAACGGAACGGACGGATCATCTGTGAATGGCATCCCATACAGCCCTCGGCGATGTAAATATCGCGGCCTTCAAGCTCGAGCGGCGTGTATGGCTGCACGCTTTCAATCGTCGGTACATTCGATTTCACCAGAACGGTCGGGATGTACTCAACGAGGCCACCGATAAGAATTGCTACCGTAACCAGAACAGTAAACAGGGTCGGGCGAGACTCAAGCCATCTGTGCAGCGCCGACTGTTTTTCTTCGTTCTGATGCGATACGGCAACGGCAACTTCGTCTTTCTCATCTTTCATCAGAGAACCCGATTTCATTGTTTTGTACAGGTTAAATGTACCCGCGATGATACCGATGATGTAAAGCGTTCCGCCAAATGCGCGAACCAGATACATCGGCAGCAGATGCGTTACCGTTTCCATGAAGTTAGGATACGCGAGGAAACCTTCAGAGGTAAATTCTTTCCACATCAGGCTCTGCACGATACCGCCCCAGTAGATGGGGATCACGTAGATGATCATACCAAGCGTAGCCGCCCAGAAGTGGAAGTTTGCAAGCTTGATACTGTGCAGTTTCGTGTTGAAAATCCGCGGTACGATGAAGTAGAGCATCGCGAAGGTGAGGCCGCCGTTCCAGGCAAGCGCCGCAGTGTGCACGTGCGAAATTACGTAATCCGTGTAGTGCGTGATGGCGTTTACGCTCTTGAGCGACATCATCGGCCCTTCAAACGTGGCCATACCGTAGGCGGTAACACCAACCACGAGAAATTTCAGCACAGGATCCTGACGAACACGATCCCACGCTCCGCGAAGCGTAAAGAGTCCGTTGATCATACCACCCCAGGAAGGCGCGATAAGCATCACGGAAAAGACGACCCCGAGGTTCTGAGCCCAGCCCGGAAGCGCAGTATACAAAAGGTGATGGGGTCCGGCCCAGATATAGATAAAGATCAGCGCCCAGAAGTGGACGATAGAGAGCCGGTACGAATAAATCGGGCGGTTGGCGGCTTTTGGAATGAAGTAATACATAAAGCCGAGAAACGGAGTAGTGAGGAAGAACGCAACGGCGTTGTGTCCATACCACCACTGAACAAGTGCATCCTGCACGCCTGCGAACAT
>PXAI01000271.1 GCA_003567135.1 Balneolia bacterium
GATGGATGAACGGCGTGGTAAGCACGTTCCAGCCGCCGGTATGGAAAAACGGAGCGAACGTTAGTGTGACGTCGTTTTGGGTCAGATTCAGGCGCAGTCCGGTATTGACCGAATTCCAGAAGAGCATCTTGTTGGTGATCATCGCGCCTTTCGGGTGACCCGTAGTTCCTGATGTATAGAGAATCATACACGTGGCATCTTCATCGGAATTATCTTCACTTCCGGTAATTTTTTCCGGGGATGATTTCACTTTCTCCAGAAAACCGTCAGGTCCGTCAAGCTGGATTTTTTTCGCCGGCGCTTTTTCTGATTTGCTGATCGTTGCGGAAAACGAATCCTCATATAACAGGAGGGAAGGAGTGCAGTCGCCGAACATGTAATCCAGTTCGTGTGCGGTAAGCCTGAAATTCAGCGGAACCATAATGGCGCCAATTTTGCGTATCGCAAAGAACAGAACTACGTACTCGATGTGATTCAGTGCGAGAATGGCAACACGGTCGCCGGCTTTCACTTGATATTCGTTTTTCAGGGATTGAGCGATACGCTCGGAAAGCTCATAACATTCGAGATACGAGAGCGATCGCCCGGTCTCGGCGTCCTGCAGGGCGATATTATTTGGGGAATAGGTCGCCCACTTTTTTAGCCAGTCGAATGCATATTCCATATTAAGAAACCTTATAATATAATATCAAAGCTAGAAAATAAATTTAATAAATCCTTCCTGAATTGGTTAACCGGTGTTACCATATTATATGTTTGAAAAGTATCAAATGGTGTTTGCATTGGATACGTATTTACAATGTTCAGGGTTAGGATTTGCGTTTTACTTTCCATGTAATCAATCCTGCGATTACAGAGCAGATTATTGCCACTGCGGCCGCCACGCCCGGATTTTCTCCATCAGCCTGCGTAAAGGGCACAGGCAGCTGGCCGTAGTACACCGTAAAGTGAACCACGATAGCTGTTACCGATGAAACCACCGGAGCGGCCAGCGGAACATTTTTCATAAACATCCCCATCAAAATGGGCATGAATGCGGCGGAGAAATAGGCATACACGCCGTTCTGTGCAAATATTCCCACGCTCAATTTTGGATTCACGAGCTGATCCCAGGAGATAAATACCGTTACGACGCCAAGAACGGCAATCACGAGTTTGTTGATCGCGATGAAGCGTCCGGTGTGCTCGTTCATTCCGAGGGCAGATCCGAAAAGCGGATCAATAATATCTTTGGTGATGGTTGTGGAAATAGACTGAATCAGGCTTTCCAGCGTGGATAATCCCGCTGAAATCAATCCCATTACAACGATTAGTCCGATGATTACCGGGAATTCCCTAACAACGTACGCGGAAACCAGACCATCCATGGGGATAGGCGTTCCGGCGAAGCTGAGATCAGGAAACGTAATACGGATATAAAGTCCGGTGAACACAACAAAGAAGAAGAGCAGTTGCGCGGATATTCCGGCGAAAAGATATTTGTTAACATCTTCCTCGCGCTTCAGAAGCAGGGATTTTGTGAGGATATGCGGCTGACAGATGATCGCAATACCCACAATAAACTGTGCGATGAAAATTTCGAAGTAATCCCTGAACAGAAAGCTTGTTTCATTTGTGGTTGAAACGAGCAGGGGATCAATATCGGCCAGTTTATCCAGGAAACCGGATACGCCGTTGCTGAAATGTTCGTAGCCCGACGTAAGCAAAATTCCTGCCACAATCAGCATCAGCACAGCCTGCACGGTGTTGGTATACACCATTGAGTTTGCGCCGCCAAACATCATGTATCCAAATACGAATACCACGATTCCGATCAGTACGTAAAGCTCCGGCAGGTTCAGAGCGCTCGACAGCACTTTGGTAAGACCCACGCAGATCAGCACGATGAAGGTGATCAGCAGCAGCGACAAAAAGCCGAAAAAGATCCCGTACTTTTTGTTTTTGTACATCGTCTCCATCCACTGCGCCATGGTCAGCGCTTTAACGGTTGTGCCGTGGCGACGGAATCCTTTGGTAAGCACGATCAGGGAAATCAGTGCGGCAAAGGGCAGGGCGATGGCCATCGAAAGCACGCCGCTGATTCCATACAAAGCCACAAAGCCCGGATTGATGATAAACGTGGCCGCGCTTGTAATAGAAGCGGCAAGCGACAAACCGACAGCATAAGGCGAGAAGAGCAGGCTTCCCAGCGCATAGTCGTCGATGTTTTTCGTTTTCTTCGCACCACGAATCACAAAAAAGAGAATGACGCCGGCATAGACCAGAATCAGCACCCAGGCGGCATTAACAAGTTGTTGAGATGCGAGTTCCATATCAATTGTGATTCAATAGTTTACAAATTACCACCGAAACGCGTTGCAGGCAAACGAAAGCCCGCCGCCTGATCCCATAAAGACCAGGATATCGCCTTCATTCAGGTCGCCGTTTCGCAGGGAATGATCCAGCGCCATTCCAATCGCGGCTGATCCGGTATATCCAAGTTTGTCCATAATCGTCGGCGCAGTTTCCAGGGGAAGCCCGAGATTATTCATCGTTTCATGAATCTGGTTGATGTTGATCTGGGTCATGAACGCTTTTTTAATTTCGCTCACCTCAAATCCACCCTGATCCGCAACGCTGCGAATCATTTCCGTCCACATCTGCGGATTCAGTTCTTTCGGAAACTTCTGCACAAAGCGAAGTTTGTGATCACCTTTTTGAATGACTTCCTCTGAAGCAGGCATCGCAGCACCTCCGGCATAAATCCCCATATAGCTGTTGAACTCCCCGCGCGTGCGAAGATCAGAAGAGAGGTGGCCTGATGCTTCGGATTCAGTTGGAGTCAGAACCGCCGCCGCCGCGCCATCTGCAAAAAGCGTGACCGTTTTTTTGTCATCCAGATCCAGGAAGCGGCTCATTGCGTAAGCGCCGATAACCAGCGCGTACCGGATTTTCTTATCCGCTTTGATAAAATTGGACGCCGTTTCAAGCGCCGTAACAAATCCCGCGCAGGCCGTATTCAGATCAAAACTGGCCGCGTTTACGAGTCCCGCCTTGTGGCAAACCACGGATGCGGTTGAAGGGGAGATGAAGTCGGGCGTGTCGGTGGAAATAATCAGCAGATCAATTTGTTCGGGCTTGAGGGATGCCATCTCAAGCGCATTATTCAGCGCGTTTACGCAGAGATCGCTGGTTGTGCCTTCGCCGTTAAGCCAGCGGCGCTCTTTGATCGTCAGATTTTCCTGCAGCCAGGTGTCCACATCCTCGCCAAGGCGTTCGTTGAACCAGGCGTTTGGCACAACGCGCTCTGGTACGTAGCTTCCGCTGGCAATGATTCGTGCGTTTCTCAAAGTATCAGGCCTCCGTCCACGCTCAGTACGGTTCCGGTTATGAATGATGCCTGATCAGAAGCCAGAAAGGCGTACGCATTGGCGATATCACGGGTCGAACCCAGTCTGCCAAGCGGCGTTTTCCCGGAAACCTGTTCTACAACCTGCTCCGGCATTTTTTTGACCATCTCCGTTTCGATAAAACCGGGAGCAACAGCATTTACGCGAATTCCCTTCCGACCCAGTTCGCGCGCCCACGTTTTGGTCATACCGATAACGCCCGCCTTGCTGGCTACGTAGTTGGTCTGACCGAAATTTCCGTAAAGCCCTACAACCGAGCTCGCGTTAAGGATTACGCCTTCGCCGCGTTCCGACATCTGCTCAGCCGCAACGCGGGTACAGTTGTAAACGCCTGTCAGGTTGATATCAATTACTTTTTGCCACACTTCAGGCTCCATTTTCTTCAGCGTGCGGTCCATGGTGATACCGGCATTGTTGATCAAAACGTCCAGCTTCCCGAATTCGCTGATGATCCAGCCAATTTCTTTTTCAACGGCGGCATAATCAGAAACATCCACATTTCTGAAAGCGCTTTTCGAATCGAACGAAGAAAAAGCTTCGAGGGCGGCATTTCCGGCCTCGTCGTTAACATCCCAAATAATTACGCTGGCTTCGTCTTCGAGAAACCTGAGCGCTGTTTCTTTTCCAATACCGGCGGCTCCACCGGTAATTAATACTGTTTTTCCTGCAAATGAAGTCATACAATCTAATATTTTAAACGTTTGAAAACTTTCAAATATATAACTCAAAAAAAGTGAGACTGTCAAGCACTTTCTTTCCGGATCGCATCCTTTTCTTTTTCCCAGGTACTGAGAAAGTTTTTATTGAACTGATCCATCAGATCATAAAATGCTCTCATTTCTTCCATTCTGATCTGAAGCTGCTGCAGCTCGGCATCGTTTCCGCCGTTACCGATCCGCTCCGAAGCCTCCAGAAAGGATACAGCAATTTCCTGATTCCGTTTCATAGACCGTGAATAATTCCGGAACGCCTGGCCAAAGATATCATCCACAGCCTGATAATAATCTTTACGCTCGCCGGGAATCCACGCTTTTTCGATCAGTCCGTGATCTTTCAGCTTTCGCGCGATCTGGGAAACGGGACCTTTGCTCATCTGTAGTTTTTCAGAGATATCATCCAGCGACAGCGGCTTGGGGGATGAGAGCAGCAGAGCGACAATTTTTCCCATCAGCGAACTGTGGCCAAGGTTTTGGTAGGCTTCAGCATAGGTGGCCACAAGCTGCTGAATCAATTCTGTTTTTGTATCTGCCATAAACTGGGATAGGATTAATAAATGTACATATCCAAAATATGAAAATAAGCGGTATTAAAAATGTAATGATGAATTCAGGAGAGATATAGTCCCTGATTTTTCGAAAATTGGGAATTTTGGCCCCGGATAAAATGGCGCCTACAGCCAAATGGAATGACTTCATGCTAATACTGTAGGGGCATGCATGCCATCACACTACATTGGTTTTATAGGAATTAAATATCAACTCAAACCAACGTAACCCAATTATAGTCATTAAACGTATAGACACTATTCTTGTGAACGATTCTCAAAAAATCCGGATATAAATAACTGTTTTGCTTAACTTAGGCTTTTGAAAATATTGCTATGGATTATTTGTCATGAAATCAAACAGCAATCCCCTGATGCACCGGAAATATTTATCCTTTTCTTACATGAGTATGTACTTCATCAGAACGATTCTGATTCTCTTCGTGACGGTATTGCTGGGTCACGAAACCACCCACGCCCAGTCGGAGCGTCAGCTGCCGGGAGTGCGGGCTGAACTCCAGAAAGTTGCGGAGGATGATGCGCAGCGTATTTCAGAGGCAATTGCTCAAAATTCACGCGTACAGGTTGTGCTGGAGCTTGATGTGGATAACTTCAGGCCGGAATCGCAGATCAGTAAATCAGAGGCTGTTTTTCAGCGCGCTCAAATTCATCAGCGTGCTCAGCAGTTCGCAGAATATGCGGCATCTGATGAAATCTCAATCGGGCGAACCTTTCAGGTATTTCCATACGTCGTGGCGTCGGTAACGCAGGCCGGGTATCAGGAGCTGCAAAATTCTGCTCAGGTTCGGCGCATTTTTTATGACCGGATTGCATCGGTCGAAACCACCACCACAAACGAAATCATCGGTGCCACGGAAGCATGGAACTCTGGTTACACAGGCTCCGGAACAACCGTCGTAGTTTTGGATACCGGCACTCAGACGGATCATCCCGGCCTCCAGAATAATATTGAGGATGAGGCCTGTTTTTCAACGAATAATTCCGGAATGTCGGTTACGAGCACGTGTACGGATAACGATCCTGCCAGAACGGGCGCCGGCTCTTATCCGTGTTTTTCGCTATCCAGCGGTTTAAATACGTGCGATCACGGCACGCACGTTTCGGGCATCATCGTCGGGAATGATCCGGTTGACGGCCATTCGGGTGTCGCGCCGGATGCCGGGCTGATTCCGATTCAGGTTTTCTCAGAATTCGATAATACAAACTGCGGAAGCGGACCCCGCCCATGTTTGCTGTCTTTTTCTTCCGACCAGTTTGCCGCGCTCGAGCATGTGTATCTGAATCTGATTGGAATCCACAATATCACAGCGGTAAACATGAGCCTTGGGGGAACTCCGGTTCCAACGCCGTGCGATAATTATTTCCTGAAGGAGATGGTTGATTTGCTAAGAGCTGAAAACATCCCTACTGTCATTGCCAGCGGCAACGATTCCGACA
>PXAI01000278.1 GCA_003567135.1 Balneolia bacterium
ATGGGTTCTTCAAATACCCAGTTTAGCATTCTCTATAGCAGAGACATTCATTCTCAACCCTCTCATTTAATGCCGGCCTGGGGCTTTCAGCCGTTTTGGTATCGGCACGGCCTGATACATATTCAGGGGGTATACCATTAAACTCCCGGGGAAATGAGCCGGAAATGGCAGCCTTTGAGCTTGATTTTCAGCCACAGTCTAATGAAACCAGGCTCACTGCAGGAATTCCGGTTGAAATCAATGCCCGCTGGCATATTACTTCACGGTTTGTATGGGGATTGCACACCTTTGTTAATTTCAACACTATTTCTACCAACACGGGAGTGTACTCTACGCTTCAGTGGAGGTTGCCGCGGCAGTAAATCTGTCGGCGAAAAAAATTTTAGAGGGGTCTGTTAATTACAATTGTTAGCCCCTCATATCCTCAATTCACCACCTCATTCAACCTCTCAAGGTTATCCTGAACCTGCAGCGCGGTAATCACATCATCGATATCGCCTTTCATAAATTCGTCCAGATTGTAGACGGTGAGGCCGATTCGGTGGTCGGTCATTCGCCCCTGCGGAAAGTTATACGTCCGGATTTTCGCACTTCTGTCTCCGGTTGATACCTGGCTTTTTCGCTGCTCGGCGCGCGCCTTGCGCTTTTCCTCATACTCGGTTTCGTAGAGCTTCGTGCGCAGCATGACCATCGCTTTATCGCGGTTTTTGTGCTGGGAGCGCTCTTCCTGGCAGGTTACCACCACACCGCTCGGAACGTGCTTTATCCGCACCGCTGAATCTGTCGTGTTCACGTGCTGACCTCCGGCTCCCTGCGCGCGATACGCCTCAAATTCAAGATCAGCCGGATTAATCTGAATATCCACTTCTTCGGCTTCGGGCAGAACCGCTACGGTAGCCGCAGAGGTGTGTACCCTGCCCTGACTCTCCGTTTCAGGCACACGCTGAACCCGGTGAACGCCGCTTTCCCACTTCATTTTACCGAAAACCTCGTTCCCGCTCAGCATCATCGAAATCTCCTTAAAGCCTCCCTTGGGAGATTCCGACCAGTCCATCACCTCAACCTTCCACTTATTGGAATCGGCGTAGCGGCGGTACATATCGTAGAGATCGCCCACAAAAATAGAGGCCTCATCCCCGCCTGTTCCGGCTCTGATTTCCACAATGGCGTTCCGGCTGTCCTCGGGATCTTTGGGAACAAGCTTCATTTTGAGGGATTTCTCAAGTTCCTCCATTCGTTTTTCCAGATCGGAAGCCTCTTCCCTGGCCATTTCAACCATATCGGGATCGCCGCTGGACTGCACCAGTTCGCGCGCGCCCTCCAGCTCATCCCGAACGCCTTTCCACTCTTCGTAGAGATCGGTCATATCTTTCAGCTCGCTGTGTTCCCTGCTCAGCTCAGCATACTTTTTACTGTCTCCAAAAACGGCGGGATCGCTCAGCGCTACGTTTAGTTCCTGATAGCGCGAACGGAGTTGTTCAAGTTTTTTTTCAATATCCATTTAGTGAATTCTTCGGGCGATTATCGTTATCTTGACAAAATACGACTTTTTATCTGCAACCGATATTTACGTTTTTATGTTACCGGATATCAGACTCAGCCCCGATTTCAGGATTGGTTTTATCGGAGGCGGCCAGCTTGCCAGAATGTCAGCTTATCAGGCGGGGCGATTCGGGTTCAAAACCGGCGCACTCACCTCTCCCTCCGGCAACGATCCGATGGAAGCCGTTACTCCGCATACGTTCAGAGGCGACGCCAACTCCGAAGAAACGCTGCTTGAACTGGCCGAATGGAGCGATGTCATCACGCTCGAAAACGAGTTTCTGGATGCGAATCTGCTCCGAAAAGTATCCGAAAAGTCCGGCACGCCCATCATCCCTTCTGCCGATGCGTTTGAAAAAGTGGAGGATAAATTTATCGAAAAAACCACTTTCAGCAATGCCGGTATTCCCGTAGCGACCTTCGCCGAAGTGAAAAACGAAGCAGACCTGAAATCTTTCGGAGCCAAAACGGGATGGCCCTACGTACTGAAATCTGCAAAAGGCGGATACGACGGATACGGAAATAAAACGGTCGGCACCGTAAGAGAAGCCGCGAAAGCTTTTGACGATCTCGGGGGAAATTCAGGAAAGCAAATCATCGCCGAAGAGTGGGTTACGTTTGAAAAAGAGCTGGCGGTCATCGTCGCCCGAAATGAATTCGGAACCGTCATCTATCCGTGCTGCGAAACGATTCAGGAGAATCACATTTGCAAGGTAGTGATTGCACCTGCGCCGGTTGACCGGCATATTCGAAAACAGGCGGAAGAAATTGCCGTTTCTGCCATGGAGGCGATTGGTGCTTACGGTCTGTTCGCATTTGAGTTTTTCCTGACTAAAGACGGCCGCCTTCTCCTTAACGAATCTGCGCCCAGACCGCATAATTCCGGACACTACAGCATCGAAGCGTGCCAGACCTCACAGTTCGAGAACCATATTCGTACTATTTCGGACATGAAGCCCGGCAGCACAGCCATGCGAAGTCCTTACGCGGTGATGATCAACATGCTCGGCAAAAAATCAGGGCCGGCCATCATGACCGGATTTGAGGCACTTGATGAATTTGAGGATACGCACCTTCATATTTACGGCAAACAGGTAAGCCGACCGGGCAGAAAAATGGGGCATCTCACGCTTCTGGGAAATAATCCGCAGGAGCTGTTACAAAAAGCCCGAAACATCGAATCAAATATCTATTTATAGCACTATGAGTACAAAAATCGGGATTGTGATGGGCAGTGATTCAGACTGGCCGGTAATGAAAGCTGCAGCAGAAATCTGTGATTCTTTCGGCGTGGAATACGAAAAGAAAGTGGTATCCGCACACCGCACTCCGGATCTGATGCTGAATTACGGCCAAGAAGCCAGGGATCGCGGCATCAACGTGATTATTGCCGGAGCGGGCGGCGCGGCGCATTTGCCCGGTATGCTGGCATCGGCTACAACGCTACCCGTGATCGGCGTTCCGGTATCCACAAGACACTTGAAAGGAATGGACAGCCTGCTCTCGATCGTACAAATGCCGCGCGGAATTCCGGTTGCGACCGTCGCTATCGACAATGCCCAAAATGCCGGTCTGCTCGCGCTGCAAATTCTTTCTTTACAGGATGATGAGCTGGCAGAAAAATTAAGCGATTATAGAAAGAAAATGCATCAGGAAAGCGTGTTAAAAACGGAGAATTTGAAATAAGGTTTGCGGAGAGCGATGCTGTGGTAGAGACGCAATGCATTGCGTCTCTACCACAGCATTGCAACGCATAAAAAATATTTTTTTTAACGCTCTCTGCTTGCGCGCACAGCTTCATTCAGGTCATCCATACACAAATTCAGATCAACGCCGACAATATCAAAGGGTGATCCCTCCTCTTTTACAGGACGTAAAATGAACGTCTGCCCGTCGCGTTTTTTTATCATAACCGCACCATCCATGCGGGCTTGATCCATTAATTTTGCCAGATTTTGTTTTGCCTGGGATAATATATAAATGTTCATACTACAAATTATTATATAGGCTTACCCACGCCCCTGTAGGGACATGGCATGCCATGACCCTACAGGGGTCGTCGCCATTACCGTTATAATTGCAATACAATTTATTTCAGAAAAAACCCCCGATTGTCCCATTGCCAATCAGGCTTTCTTAAAAAATCACATCACTCGCCGTGATGTCGGCGCACCATCTCAGAAATCTTATTATACTCGCTTTCTGCGCCGGCTGACCCTCTCTCTGCGCTGTAGAAATTGCCATCAGGATCAATAAACACTTTGTACGGTATGCTCTCTAACTCAAGTTTGATGGCGAGGTCAGCGTTTTTTACGTAGATAAACTCATAATCATTTCGCTCGATAAACCGCTGTACGGCGGTGTCGCTGTCCATCCACATGGGTGATGTGGCCAGCACCACAAACTTATCAGGATAATTGACCATAGCGCGGTTCAGTCCTGGAAAGCTGTTGAGGCACGGCGCGCACCATGTTTCCCAGAAATCGATCATGACGGTTTTTCCTCTGAAATCAGAAATAGCGTAGGTTTCTCCATCCCATCCTTCAAAAACCGCATTTTCAACAGCTTCTTTTTGTTCACTGGTCAGCTCTGTCTGAGCCTGAGCTGTGAAAGTGAAACATGTTATCAATAAAAAAACGGGAAGAATTTTGAATAACCGCATAACCAACTCAATTAGGGGGAATTTTTGCACACCTGATTTACTAACAGTCGCTTTAACTAAATATTTTCTTTAGCCTGGAAAAAAATCCGTTCGAAGTTTCTGCCACTTTCGCCGGATCAAAATTATCCGAATCGGCGAGTTTTTTCAGAAGCTTCTTTTCATCGTCATCAATGTCCTTCGGAATAAACACATTTATACGAACATACTGATCCCCTCTCCGGGTTCCGTTCAACGTTTGAATTCCTTTCTCCTTCATGCGAAGCAGTTTTCCGGGCTGCGTACCAGGCTCAATCCTAAGCTTCGCTTTACCTTTTAAAGTGGGAACCTCAACATCTGTTCCGAGCACCGCATCGGGAATGCTGACCTGAAGATCATAGAAGATGTGATCTCCGTCGCGTTCGAAAAATTCGTGTTCTTCAATTTCGATGAGCACAATCAGGTTACCGGCCGGACCGCCGCGCAGCCCTGCGTTGCCCTGTCCGCGAAGCGTGATATAATTATCCTGATGCACGCCCGAAGGAATCCGAACTACAACGGTATCTTCGCCTTTGATGCGCCCTTCGCCTTTACACGACTTACATGGGTTTTTGATCGTACGGCCTTCGCCGTTACAGGTCGGGCACGGCTGCACGTTTACAAACTGCCCGAACATCGTGCGCTGAACCTGGCGATATTCCCCGGTTCCGCTGCACGTGGAGCAGGTCATGAAATCTTCCTGCGTTTCCGCGCCGGTTCCGTTACATGATCCGCATTTCTTGAATTTCTTTACCTTCAGCTTTTTCTCGGCGCCAAACGCAACCTCTTCCATCGTCAGCTTCAGGCGGATACGCATATCATCACCGGGACGCCCGGCTGTTCTGCGGCCTCCGCCTCGCGAGCGCTGTCTGCCTCCGCCAAAAATATCGCCGCCGAAGATATCAGAGAACTGGCTGAAGATGTCTTCCATATTGATGTTATCGAAGTTCGGCTCTCTGAATCCGCCTGAACGGAGTCCGTCGTGGCCAAACTGATCGTAGCGGGCTTTTTTCTGGGGATCTTTCAAAACATCGAAAGCCTCGGCGGCTTCCTTGAATTTTTTTTCTGCATCCGGATTATCCTTATTTCGATCCGGATGGAACTCCATCGCTTTTTTGCGGTAGGCTTTTTTTATCTCATCAGTACCGGCATCACGACCGACGCCAAGTACTTCGTAATAATCGCGTTTACTCATTATGTTATTCGCTTACAATCACTTTAGCATGCCTGATTACCCGGTCTCCGATCTTATATCCGCTTTCGAGAACCTGCAGGACCGTGTCGGATGGCATCTTTGCATCTGAAGCCGGCTGGCGCAGCATTGCATCGTGCAGATCAACGTTGAACGGCACGTCGGTTTCGTCGATTCGCTCTACGCCGTACTGATCCAGCACATTGCGGAATTTATCGCGCACCATTTTTACGCCTTCGAAAAGCGGCATTTTTTCATTGGATTTTTCACCGGCATCAACGCTTCGCTCAAGGTCGTCGTAAATGGGTAAAAACTTTTTGATGGCCTCAATTTTAGCATCCTCAAAAATGGCTACACGTTCACGCTGGGTGCGTTTTCTGAGATTTTCGAACTCGGCTGCTTTTCTTAGAAACTGATCATTCTTCTGATTCACTTCTTCACGAAGCTTGTTTACCTCGGCCTGCAAATCCAGCAAAAGTGAATCTTCATCACCTGATTCTGTAGTTTCGTTATCGGCCTGTTGCTCTTCGTTTTTTTGAGCGTTTTCAGCGTCATTGGTTTCCTTTTCTTCAGCCGCAGTTTCGGCAGCTGTTTTTTCGTCTTTTTTACTCATAAAAAGATTGGATAAATAATTTCGGTAGTTCATAAACGCGGC
>PXAI01000355.1 GCA_003567135.1 Balneolia bacterium
CTAATGCCGCGTTTGCAGCGGGCCAGGTTGGCTTTAAATATCTCTCGGAATCTGCCCCCACATCCCTCAAACATCATCACTATTTCGGGTATTTTTTTCTGGGGGGATTTCTTATCACGCTACCCTCATGGCTCATTTTCGGGGATAGCACCATGCTGCCGGATACAACACTTCAGTGGGGGATTCTGATCTGGCTCGGACTCGGCGCATCCGGCCTCGGACTATTTCTCTGGAATAAAGGCGGAACCCTGGTGGATGGCGGCACGCTTGCGGTTATGAACAATATGCTGATACCGGCCGGCCTGCTTGTGAATATCATCATATGGAACCGGGATGCCGATTTATTCCGGCTTTCCATCGGCGCGGCTGTCCTGCTGCTCTCACTATGGATAAACTACCGGTTTTCGCGGGATGCAAAGAAGGTTCTTCACGCAGGATGATTTAACCCGGATTATTCACCAAGAATTTTATCAGCTTTAACGCAGCCATCGGGAAAAAGTCGCCGTCTTTTGATACACCCAAATTTGAGAGAATACAAATTTGTTCTAAGTTAAAATATGTCAAATATTTATGTTGCATATTTTGCTGCTTCGTGAATAATCCGGGATAAGAAAATCGTCTGATCCGCTGCATGACCTTATATCAGGCTGAACCGGAGGCTTAGTTTTGAAAGGTTAAAGATCATTGTAATCAACAGGTTAGCGACTTATTATTATCGTTTATTATAGAATCGGGGTAACTTTATTTTTTTTGGTATAATACAGGGGAGAGAAACATGTTGCCCATTCGCATATCAGCGCCCTTCCTCCGGCACTGAAATGCTTATCATCCGAAACCAAGCTAACCTGATATGAAACGATTTACGATACTGTTTCTGGCCATTTGCGCCCATTTTGCCTTGTATCCCGCCAACCTGACCGCGCAGACAACCGAAGCCGAAATCAGGCAGGCTGTTGAAACGAAGCTCAGCCCGAAAATGAGAATGATCTACAACCAGGCTCATGATCTTCAGAATAAGGGGGATTCGTTTAACGCCGCACTTCTCACGGCACGTTTTCCGTCGCTGAGTTGGAGCGCTCAGGGTGATCCGGAAGTACTCGCATTCGTGAAAATTGCGCCCGGAGCCAATATCGGCGCGCTGGAATCAGACGGCATTCAGAAAAGAAGGCAGTCGGGGGATGTGATCACGGCGCGGATTAATCTCAGCAAAATCGATGCAGCGCTGATGAGTTCGGATGTGCTGCGGATTGAGCCTGCGCAGTCTGTAGAGTACAATCATAACCGCTCGGTGATTGAAACCAGGGCACACCGCGTACACGAAGCGCACTGGATCAGCGAAGAGCTTCGCGGCGAAGATATCATCGTTGGCGTGATCGATTCTGCGCTGGATGTGTATCATCCCGATTTCAGCGACGAGGACGGTTCGCGCGTGCTTTGGTACATGTTTTATGATCCGGAGCAGGACATCGTGGAATTTTCTCAGGATGATATCAACAACGAGGTGCCGGGCGTGGCCGAAGCCACCGACGTGCTCGGGCACGGTACGTTTGTTGCCGGAACGGCGGTCGGTAACGGAAACGCGTGGTCGGAATACGGGGGGATGGCACCCCGGGCCGATCTCATTTTCTTCGGCCTCGAAACCGCGCTGAATTTCCCGGAAAACCGTCCGGCTCCCAACTTTGTGGACACCACGCCGCTGGATATTGCGCTGGCTGAGGGCGTATCTCACATCTTCGAAAAAGCCGATGAACTTGATCGTCCGGCCGTGGTAAATATCAGTCTGGGGAATCACAGTGGCCCGCACGACGGAACTTCGCTGGCCGAGCAGTTTATTTCCAATCAGGTTGCTCCGGGCCGTATTATCGTGGCAAGCGCGGGAAATTCCGGGGGTACATACAGAAGCGCGATGGCAAATCTTTCTTCAAACAGCGAAAGCACAGCCGTCGCGCCGTTTTTCCGGCAGCAGGGTGATATCGAAGCCTGGTACGATGCAGGCCTGATCGACTCATTCAGGCTGGCCGTATATCAGTCGGATGTTTCAGGATACACGCTTATTGACGAAACCGATTGGATTGATGTTGGTACCGAAGGCTCGGGCGAATTTTTCGAAGATGAAACGCTGTTGGTAAACGTATTTTGGGATGCGCTCGAAACCGAAAATCCGGAAAACGGCGATGGCAATATTGTAATCAGCGCTGATTTCCAGTCGGGAGTCGGTGAAAGCATCGAAAGTTTTCCATTGGTGATCACATTCCGCACCACGGATCAGAGCGGTAGGATCAATCTATGGTCGGGCGACGCCGGATTTTACCCCGAGGATTTCGGTGATATAGCTGAAAACCTGATTCCGGGCGGCGCCGCGTATTCGATTGAGTTCCCGGCCACGGCACACAACGTTGTAGTAGCAGGGTCGTACATATCCAAAAATCAGTGGGTTGATTTTAACGGGAATGTCCGGAATCTCACGGTAAATGATGATCCGTTTTATGGCGGCGGCGGGGATGTCGCGACCGTAGGCAAACTTTCCACATTCAGCAGTAAGGGCCCCACGCGCGACGGCCGTATGCTTCCGCACCTGATCACCCCGGGCGAGATGATATTTTCAACGTTTTCAGAGTCCTCATCCGCCTCATCTTCAGAAGTGCTTGAAGGATTGCGTTATGTTGGCTCGCGCGGAACCAGTCGTGCTGCGGCACACGTAACCGGCGCCATCGCGCTGATGCTCCAGGCCAAGCCCGATCTCGAATTCGAGCGGATCATCGACATTTTTGATCTTTCCGGCAGAGAAGACGAATTCACCGGAACGCTGCCAAACAACCAGGCCGGATTCGGAAAACTGCACACCGAACTCGCCGTAGTTTACAGCAAAAATTTCCCAACCGGAACCGGTGACGAGACCCTGCCACAGCAGGTTGAGCTCTACCAGAATTATCCCAACCCGTTCAATCCCGTAACGCAAATCCGCTACGAACTGCCGCAAGCCGGCGATGTCCGCCTCGACGTATTCAACGTACTCGGCCAGCGCGTCGCCACCCTCGTCGACGGCCTCCAAAACTCCGGCACTCACACCGTAACCTTCGACGCCTCACGTCTATCAAGCGGCGTATACATTTATCGCCTCCGGGCCGGAAATGCGGTTATTACGAGGAAAATGATGTTGGTGAAGTGAATTCAAAGTTCAAAATGCAAAATTAAAAATGGCCGGTTCGCGCCTGCCCCGATCGATTCGGGGGAGGGAACGATTTTAGATTTGCGATGTGGTCAGGGTTCGAAGATTTGATAATTTGACAATTTGAAGATTAGCCAGTAGTTGAATAGAGCCGATAGGAATTGCAGATCGGCGACGTGCGATTAGTGATCTGAGATTTTTTTTGGAATCGGAGAAATTAGCCGATCGCAGAACCGACCCCGGATGGGGTCGAATACGAGTAACCTCGGATGCAGAAGCCGCAGCCCGGACAAGGCTTCGAAATCCGGGGCTTACGAAACTCACGAAAATGGCCCGAGCTGAGGTGTTGCCAGTGATTACCATCGTGCCGACGGGTCGGGAAGACCGTTGTCCGCAGTAACTCTTGGAGGGTTTCTGCGAAATCGTGAACATATCCCCAAAATCGAAAACCCTCCAAGAGTTAGGTTCCGCGGGTAATCGTGAAAATCGCGGATGGTTCCTGGTGGCTATTACCGGTAAACGGTAAATTAGCCTTTGGCACCAAAACCTGTCATCCCGCAAACATCCGCGGCGGAGCCGGATGTTATGTCGGCGAGTAATTCGTCCCGACGGGTCGGGACGTCCAAAGGCCGCCGCATCATATCGTGAACCAATTGTTCCTGAATTACTTCCAGCCCGATTGCGGGATGACGCCAATGGAGGCGCAGGCAACGAATTCGAAAATCAACGAAACCCGCAACTCTTCCATTCCCGCAACTCTTCCCCTAACTCCCCAACACCGCCCTCACCAGCGCATTTCGTTTTCTGCTGTACTCTCCGCTGGTTGCTTCGGGGCGGTAGCTGAGGATGATGATGGCCATATCCTCTTCAGGATGAATGAACATGAACTGGCCGAAGATGCCGGAGGCAACGAATGAGCCGCCTTCGCTGAGCCACCAGAAGTATCCGTAGTTATCGACGGCTCCGGGCTGGGTGGATTCCTGAATCCAGTTTTCTGGCAGGATACGTTCGCCATTGTCGGTAACGCCGTCGCGGAGCGCGATGCGCACCATTCGGCCATAATCCTGGAGCGTGGCGCTGATGCAGCATCCCCCGAATTCAAGATCATCTTCTCCGAGCAGCGCCCAGTTGCCGTCTTGTTCAAAACCGAACGGTTTCCAGATGCGCTCTGAGGCGTATTCTGCCAGCGGCATTCCGATAGCTTCGCGTAAAACCGCTCCGGCAACGTTGGTTTCGCCGGTGTTATAGTTGAAGGCGGTTCCCGGCGGCGCCACGCGATCGAGCGTAGCCATATAGCTGATGGCCGATGCTCCCGAGGTCAGCGTATCGAGCCTGGAAACGTGCGATTCGGGATCGGTATAGTCCTCATTCCACTCCACGCCGGATGACATCTGAAGCACGTGGCGGATCGTTACATCATCATAGGCCGAACCCTCAAGTTCCGGCAGATAATTCGTAACAGGATCATCCAGAGAGTCGATATATCCATCCTTAACGGCCGCTCCGTAAAGTAGCGAAACCACCGTTTTGGCCACGGAAAACGTCATCCACGGCGTTGAGGCGGTGATGCCATCCGCGTAGTATTCGTAAACAATTTCATCATCCCGCAAAATCAGCATCCCCGCCACGTATTCTTCCTCAACAAACTCAGCGAGCGTACCCGTGCTGCCGTTATACCGGATCGGCAGGCCGGTCAGCATCTCTGCAGAGTAGGTAAACTCATGCGCCGAAGTGCCGGCGGAAATGGTCCGCACAGGATAAACCTTGCCGAAATTCTGATACGCGTAAAACTGCTGTTCGGTATTCCACTGGAGTGTCGGCGTATTGCGCAGTGATTCAATCATCGCCTGCTCTTCGGCATCAGTCGTGTCAGTTTTTTCCGTGGATTCTCCGCATGAAACAAGCAGGAGGATGATCTTCAGAAATACGGCGATTCGTATAAAGTGCGACATCAGTTCAGGAGTTTCGTGGTTTGTTTTTTTCTTCGATCCAGCGCGACATAAATTTGGTTGCCTGCATGGTTTCATAACGCAGCATCGCGCCCGTAACGTTGCGCAAGCGCCGGTTTAATTTATCGGATAAAACATCATTTAGTGAATTAAGAAATCGCGGCCGGTGATCTTTTTTCAGAAATCGGCGGCGCATCACATCAAAACCGCCTTTTTGAGATGTTCTCCAGAGCAATTCGTCCTGATACAGTTCAACGGCATTTTTTGCAAACGTTTCGGGATCATCCTCCAAAATGCCCGGCCATGATTCCGGCGGAGCAATCCCCTCTGCCCCGGTTTCAGTGGTGGCCGACGGTGTGCCAAACTGCATGGCGCTGAGCAGCTTTCCTTTCAATCCCGCGCCGAACCTGAGCGGAGCCAGCAGTACCCGCGCTTTTTCGATCACCTCTTTCACAGAGTCCGCCCGGCCGTGTACGTAGAAGCCGTCTTCCGGTTTATTCAGCTGTAAGTCCGCCGGTGCGGGATAGCTTCCGTAAATATGAACAGTTGCGTTCGGTAGGCGTTTTCTGATCTCCGGCCAGATTTTCTTCTTCAGATATTGCACGCTGTCGCGGTTTGGGGGATGCCGGAAGTTTCCAATCATCACAAAACCCTCGCGTTCGGAAAATTCGGGACCGGATGAAATTCCGGATTCGTCGGTCATGATGGGCAGCCAGAGTAATAGCTCTTCCGGCACGTTCAGCACTTCGGTGAGAATCCGGTTTTCAGCTTCGGAAATCATGATGGTAAGATCACAGCGGTAGATGGATGCAAGCTCGCGGAGCGTTTTTTCGTGCTGAACAAAAAGCTGATTCGAGAACGGTATTTCGTTCTTTACGCAGTGTTGACGTACTTCTCTGAGGCTGTGCAAATCCTCCGTATTCAGAA
>PXAI01000289.1 GCA_003567135.1 Balneolia bacterium
CACCGATGGTTACGTTGAAATGGAAGTGAAGCGGGAGACGCCCGGCCCAGTCAACAGGGTTTTGTCCCGTACTCAGAAGTCCGGCGTCAAGTGAGTCGATGGTTGCCTCGCGGTACAAAAACGCGGTGCGCTGGGTCTGGGAATAATCCGCCGTAAATCCTCTGAAACCATCCAGTTCGTCGATCAGGTCGTTGAACATTGAAACGCTTGCAATCTCCTGAAAAGCGTACAGATCGGCATCAATGGTTTCGATAATGGTTTTCACATTCTGAAACTGAAGTTCAAGATCTTCCGGGCCGTTTGTTGGTGAACCAAACCATTCAATATTCCAGGTAACAACATCGAAAGTCTGGTCTTTTGGGATGTCATCTCCCGGGAAAACAAAAGGCTCTGTGTCAAGATCATCCACATCTCTGGCTATAATCTGCGGATTGTCGTTAAATCTGCCGGCCACTCCGATAATGTCGCCCGGCTGTTCCGGCACAGCTGATCCGGGAATGTTGGTTCTGGCATCTATACGAAGCGTACCTTCACCGCTCTGGTCAGAAATGTCGTAATTTGTGTTTCCCTGAAAACTACCGGTGTGATCTATAGTTACATTATTCAGGCGAATCAGCTGGCCTTCGTAATCGCCGCTGTTCAGTTCGGCGACGCTGATCACGAGCGGCTCAATATCCCGGTTTGCCTCAGGATAAATTGAGAAACCAGTATCGTCAACGATCTGACGCAGAGTAAAAAACTGCCCGATTTCGCCGGTTACCACCAGTGAATCTCCGCGGGCGACATCAATCTGAAAGTTCGGGCGCATAAGCGGGCCGTTAAACCAGGCGATTCCACCGGTTTCATCCTGGAAATACACGGGGCCTTCAAATTCATCGGTTACGGTAACCCATCCGGCAACGGTTACGGTGGTGCCCATCGGCAGCTCACGCGCTTCGGAAATGGGGATGGGCTCCTGAGCAAGTATCTCCTTTGGCAGGAAAAAGCTCAGTAAAACAAAAAAGAAAATTGATACAGTAGAATTAAACTTCATAGAAATTGATTTTTAAAAAATTCGGGGTAGCACCCTAAACTAATCACTTTACATAAGTGAATATGAAAAATAATGAAATCAGGGATGCGCCATATTTAAGCAATTGTTACATTTCACGCTCTCATAACGAGCAGGACTTGACGCATATTTGAATGCGTTTACTTTTAATAAACGATTTTTCTACAAATCAGACAACCTATGACAGGGCAATACCTGAGCAACCCCCAAATTATACTGGCATCATCCAGCCCAAGAAGAAAAAATCTTCTGAATCAGATAAATCTCAAGTTTACGACCAAACCCAGCCGGTTCGACGAACCTGAGCCGGATTATTCATCAGAAAAACCTGAAGATTACGCCGAAGGACTCGCCTATCAGAAAGCGCTGATGGTCAGCCGTGGCAAAAAAAGTACGCTTGTTATCGGCTCGGATACGATTGTGGTGATTAACGATGAAATTCTGAATAAACCACAATCCGAAGAAGATGCCGTTGCTATGCTCAAAAAGCTGAGCGGAAAAACGCACCGTGTGATAACCGCCGTCGCCCTTATTCTGACCGACTCCCTGGGTGAAATTGGCTCGGAAACCAGATTCCACGAGGTAACGGAAGTCACCTTCAGCAGGATGACCGACCGGGATATCAGGGACTATACTGCCACCGGCAGCCCGTTGGACAAAGCCGGAGCTTACGGAATTCAGGACGACTGGGGATCGATTTTTGTGGAGAAAATTAACGGCGATTACTACAACGTGGTGGGCTTTCCCCTGAACCGGTTTTACCGCGAGCTGATGAACTTCAGCCCGGGCTACCTTCCGCGGCCGTGATCCCGGCGCTTTTTTAGCTTTTTAAACAAGAAATCCCGTATTTGTGTGTTATACTAACTGCGATAACATACTCAACCGGATTTCAATTTTATTGATTTAATGCGCGCCTTTTTCTCATTTTTGCTGATCACGTTTTTATTCCTGCCTGATTCGCTTTCCGCGCAGCAGGTTCCGCCCACTCCGCCACAGCCGCCGGGTGAGGCTCAGGAGGATCGGCAGCCTACCATGAACCGTGCCGCTGAGCTGCTTAGGCTGGGTAACTATCAGCAGGCGTATGAAATGTATCAGGAACTGTTGCAGCGCGCACCCAATTCTGTTCCGGCAGCTGAAGGCGCTATGCAGGCTCTGATGAATTTGCGCGAGTATGAAGAAGCGGAACATGTGTACACTCAGTTTGTGCGCAAAAACGGTGAGGCGCCGCAGCTGAGAGTGGTACTTGCGGAAATTTACCACATGAAGGGGGATCAGGAAAAAGCCTACGAATTGTGGGATTCCATTATTTCAGATGACCGCCGGAATGTGCAGCTCTACCGTAGGGTAGCCGAAAGTATGGCAAACCGAAGCGAACATGAACGCGCGGCAAGGATGCTCATCAGAGCCCGTGAACTGATGAACAATGAGAACCTTTTTGCTTTCGATGTGGCCAATCTCTTCTCCGGCGCCGGCCTCGTGGAAGAATCCATGCGAGAATTCAGCCGGCTGATTAGTCAGAATGCCGGATACATGCGCACGATACAAAGGCAGCTTTCCCGTTTCAGCGACCGGGAATATATGGATGAGGCGATCATTTCTTTTGAGGAAATCAGTAATGAAATGACGCCCGGCTCTGAGGCGTGGGCATCACACCGATATTTGCTGATATGGCTGTATACCGAGCGCGAGCTGTACCGCAGGGCGCTCGTAACTGCGCGTGATCTCGAGAATCATATCGGCGAACGGGAGTTTCCGGTGTTTGAAGTCGGGCAAAACCTCGCCGCGCTGGATAAGTTCGAGCTGGCGCAGGAAGCATTTCAATATTACAGCGATCGTTCAGATCACCCGCTTTTTGAACGTTCGCGTGAGGAAAAAGCGCGGCTTTACGTACGCTGGGCGCATCATCTTAATGATAATTATCTCGATTTTGGCGGCAAGGCCGAAGAACTTTTCGCTGAGGCGCTCGGATTACTGGGCGATCTGAAAGATAACCGCCGGTATCAGCGGCTTCCGGAAGTGCTGATTTTAATGGGTGAAATCGCGCTTGATCATAAAAAAGATGCTGAAGCCGCAAGGCCGCTGCTCGAACAGCTCCGCTCCGTTTCCAGAACGGAAGATCACGATATCCAGGCCGATTATTTGGAAGGACGGCTGTATATTTTTGACGGAGCGCACTCCCGCGCAAGGGTCGCGCTATCAAGGGCAAACAGAAAAGCCGGAACAGGCGAACTTGCCGAAAAAACCCGCTATTTTCTCGCCCTCAACGATTTTTATACCGAAGATTTCGAGTACGCCAGGCTTCAGCTTCGTAGCCTTCAGCGGCAAAATACATCGTGGTACGCCAACCCGGCGCTCCGTTTAAGAACGTGGCTACAGGATGGCGTCATTCAGGGCACGGTTATGGACGAGCTGAAAATATACGCCCGGGCGCGCTATCATTTTGACACGGGCAACTTCAATGAGTCGATGCAAGAGCTGCTGCCCATTATTGAAAGAACTTCCGCTCCGCTGAAAACCGATGCCACGCTTCTGGCTGCGCGAATTCTGCGGGATCATCAGCCGGGACTCGGTTTTGCTGTTCTCGAGCAGTTCCGCTTACAGGTTACGCAGTCATCTCAGATGGAGCGTATTTTCTGGGAGCGCGCCCGCCTCGCCGATGCCATCATTTCGCCTGACGGAGAAAATCCACGTACACGCACAGAAGCGCTGAATCCTGAGCTTGCGGAATCCGTTTCCTCGCTGATCTCATCATCCACAAAAGAAAAGCTGATTCTTCTTTTTTCGATGAGCACCGATGAGCTGTTTTTTGAGGGCGGTTCAACGTCACAGACATCCGCCGAAATGCTGGAAAAAGTAACAGAATTGTATGAGGATATGATCCTAGAGTTTCCCCGCGGATTTTATGCCTCACCGGCGAGAGACCGCGTTCGAGAGTTGAGGCGCCTCGCTGAAGCAGCCTAAACCAAACTTCATTTCAGATACAGATCATTTACGCCATGTTGAAGTCGATCGTAATTACATTAATCATTTCGCTCGGATTAGCGATTCCTGGTTCCGCGCAGTTTGTCCTGATTCCCATGGACGACAGCCAGACCAATCACCTGAAAGCATACGGTGTGATTTATAACCACATTGCGCACGACGTGGAAGCGTGGTGGCTGCTGAATTATCGCGGTGGCAGTTTTATGGCGCAGGAATCTCATGATATTGTCCGGGAAGCCCGTCTCAGAAATGTACACGTGGAAAGAATATCAAACTCTCAGGCCAACCGAATCATTGAGGAAGTGGAGCGCGATGATGTAAACATGGCCGCTGTTCCGCTGGAAGAAACGCCGCGAATTGCCGTTTATTCGCCGTCTCATGCGCTTCCCTGGGATGATGCCGTAACGCTGGCGCTCACGTATGCCGAAGTTGATTACGATATCATCTACAATGAAGAAGTTCTGGCCGGAGATCTGGATGATTACGACTGGCTGCACCTTCACCATGAGGATTTTACCGGACAGTACGGAAA
Source organism: Balneolia bacterium (assembly GCA_003567135.1). Taxonomy (GTDB): domain Bacteria; phylum Bacteroidota; class Rhodothermia; order Balneolales; family Cyclonatronaceae; genus PXAI01. Next base: position 4,566 of record PXAI01000289.1, read on the forward strand.
ATTCTGGTTCGCATACCGCAACACACCCTGGTATCAGCGGCAGGTTCGGGATCTTGAAGAAATGGCGGAGCGGCTTGGTTTTGATAAAGTAACCGAAATGAAAAAAGCCGTTGTGTACGAAATGCGCGACTACGTTGGTCGCGGCGGATTTCTTTTTGCGATGTGCTCAGGAACCGACACGTTTGATATCGCCCTTGCCGCGCTTGACGTGGATATTGCGCCGAGACAGTTCGACGGCGATCCGCCCGATCCTGATGCCAATGAGCGGCTCGATTTCAGCCAGACGCTCGCCTTCGAAAACTTCCGCGTTACGCTTGATCCTGATAAGTATGAGCATGGTAATATTGATATCGACGCGCAGGCTACCATGGCTTCGATCGACCGTACCATGGATTATTTCACGCTGTTTGAGTTTTCCGCCAAATGGGATCCGGTTCCGACTATGCTCACACAAAATCATGTAAGCAGCGTGCGCGGATTTATGGGTCAGACCACAGCTTTCCGGATGGATAAAATCAAGAGCAACGTGGTTATCATGGGCAAAAACTCAGGCCGGGATGAAGCCAAATACATCACCGGAGTTTACGGTGAGGGCACGTTTACGTTTTACGGCGGCCACGATCCTGAAGATTACACGCATCGCGTTGGCGATCCTCCGACCGACCTGGATTTACATCCCAACAGCCCCGGTTATCGTCTTATCCTGAACAACATTCTTTTCCCTGCTGCTCAGGAGAAAAAAATCAAAACCGAGCGCCTCGGTACAAATGTGCAGGAAAGAGATGATCTTGCCATGCTGATGCACTTTTTCGGGATTTCTGAATAATTAGCGTGAATCATCCTTATTTTGTGCTGTCCGTAAAAATTCCTCAAAAATAAATCAGAGCATCCGACAGCATGGAAGAGTTTAGTAACAACGGTTCGCACAAAGCGAAACCAACACGCGAATTTTCAGATCTCGTTCGCGTGATGCATATCATCAGGAAAGAGTGTCCGTGGGATCGCGAACAGACGCACGAATCGCTCAAGGATCTGATGATTGAGGAAGTTTACGAAGCGATTGAGGCGATTGACAAGAAAGATTACGACGATCTTCGCAAAGAGCTGGGGGATGTTCTGCTGCACATTGTTTTTCATGCCGAGATGGGCGCAGAAAACGGAAGATTTGACATCGGGGATGTGATCTATGGAATTCAGGAAAAACTGATTCGCAGGCATCCACACGTGTTTGCCACGACGAAAGTTTCCGGAACGGCCGCGGTAAAGCGAAACTGGGAGAGCATCAAAAAACAGGAAGCCGGCAACCGGTCGGTACTGCAAGGTGTGCCCGAGCATCTCCCTGGATTGCTAAGAGCACAGCGCATGCAGGAAAAGGCGGGCGCGGTTGGTTTCGACTGGAAGAAATGGCCTGAAGCGTGGAAAAAGCTCGAGGAAGAGCTCG
>PXAI01000303.1 GCA_003567135.1 Balneolia bacterium
ACGGCATTTTTTGTCGCTAATACTGCCATAGCGCAAAGTACAGTAACCAGGCTCTCTGATATAGAATTTGCCGGAATCAGTTCAGTAGCCCATATCGATGCTGATCAGTTTCTTATAACACTGAAATCCGATTCCAGTCTTGCATTTATTTATGATGCAGCATCCGATTCAGTAACCAAACATCTACCCGCGGAGCTTCCTGACCGGCATATGAATACGGGGATAGATTTTGGGCTGCATGATCAACAACGCAGCGAATTTATTCTTTTTTCTGACAGCGGCTGGCTCATTCGGATAAACAGGGAAGGAGAGATCATTGGTGAAAACCGGATCCAAACTGGAACGGTCAATTTTGGTGTGATTCACGGAAATCAGCTTTGGTTGAGCATATCAGGGCGTATACCGGCAAGGGAACTCAAAGCCGGAAATCCGGTAGAAGTTGCAAGAGTTTTTTCAATGGATGATTTCCGGATGATCAACCGCATTCAGCTTAGTGCTTATCAGCTGGGAATTGAAATTGATCCGGAGATATCCTCAAATTCACGAATAAGTTTATATCCTTTTATAATCCCGCTTGGAAACAGGCGCATTTTATCCACTGTAACCGGATCAGCAAGCATTAATCTGCTGGATGATTCAGGAAACGTTATTTCTTCGTTCTCTGAATCAGATATCTTTTTTGAGGCCGCAGAACACCGGTCACACGGTTCTGGAATCAGGATTCCTGCTGTACAAACGGGAGCAGAGATAAAGAATGGTGGCGTGATGTTCACCAACGGAAACCGGTATCAAAACCGACCGTTTAATGTAAGCTTGTTAACTATAGAAGATGATCGTTTAATCAGTAAAACTTCTGAAGTTGAGTTTGAGCATGTATTCAGCTCAATCAAGGTGAGTACCGGTGTGCAATACAGGTTGTTCTACGATTCATTTCCAACTCAGGCGAACTATCTCATTCTGGAGCGGCTACCGTAATCCTGCTGCCTTATCTATTCTGTTCGAGAGCGCGATAGTCAGCTCGTTTACTGTTTTGACTTCCTCCGAAAACCGTTCTATCCCAATCGATTTTTTCCCTTCAAAGTCGGCTCTTCTAAACCAGTCGTATAATTCCCGGGCTAGACGCTCATAATCCCTTTTGAAATGTACCGCAATACTTCCTTTTTGCGGAGCCATCTTTCGGTCGTGCAGCAGATAGAGTGTTTCAGGATCATTGGTTTCATCATCATCCAGCCAGAAGACGTTTGCCTTTGGTGAGTAATGCGAGTACTTCATGCCCGGACTTTTCGGTGTTTCAACCTTCGAACCCGTATGGTCGGCATTTACCACATTAATCCCGCACTTTTCCCTGATGGCGGCTGCGGTAATGAAGCCCGGACGTAAAATCTGCGCCGGATGAGTCGTGACATCAAGCACGGTGGATTCAAGTCCGATTTCGCAGTCACCGCCGTTTAAGATTGGAATTGAGTTACCGAAGTCTGCTGTAACGTGTTCAGCTTTAGTAGGGCTGGGGCGGCCTGATTTGTTCGCACTTGGTGCAACAAGCGGTCCTGCCAGGCTGATTAACTTAAGCGCATCAGGATGTTCGGGCATTCTCAGCGCAACGGTGTCGAGTCCTGCGGTAATGCTGTCGAGTACGGCAGGTTTGCGTTTGAATACAAGTGTAAGCGGGCCGGGCCAGAATTTTTGCATCAGGTTTTTTGCCTGTGCCGGAACCTGCGCCGCAAAATCGTGAACCATATTTACTGTGCTGATATGCACAATCAGCGGATTATCGACAGGGCGCCCTTTGGTCTGAAATATTTTCTGGATTGCGCCCGGATTCCACGCGGAAGCACCAAGCCCGTAAACCGTTTCGGTAGGGAAGGCAACGAGATTGCCCTGTTTAAGGATCTCAGCGTAAGTCTCGAATGGCACCATAGATTTTAGAAATCGAAAAACTCAATTACAGGTTGATGCTCAAAGATAGTACAATCCTGATCAAATTTAGTGAGCCGCATCTATTTTATGATGAATCTAAACAAGAGCCGGGAAATTTGTGATAATAATATCACACAAAAAATAAGGGCTGCTTCTATTCAGGAAGCAGCCCTTTCTATTTGATTCGACTGTAATCAAGAGGTTTGGTAGATCGTTGGGAAAGTATCTCCTAATCCTCACTTAAAAATCAGGCTAAATGCAGTTAATAACAATACAAAATTAGGTGATGGCTTAAAATAAGTTTATTAATATGGGGTATTTATCCAAAAAAGCGCTTACAGCGAATTTAAAAAATACTGGAAAGCGGTTACATCAGGGCTTGAATTAGTGCATTTTTTTCGGAATTCTGTGATATTTAAACTGATCAATGAATAACAGTGGCAGTATCCGTATTTTTAGGGCGTTTAAGATTGCATCGTAAACAGAACCTGAAACCCAAAATTGATTATGACCGATTACAAAAACCTGCTTGACTATGCCGTAAAAATTGCGCGTGCAGGAGGACAGGAAACGCTGAAATATTTCAAAAAAGATGTTCAGGTTCAGATTAAAGATGATGCTTCGCCCGTAACGGAAGCTGATCAGGCTGCGGAGCGTGTGATGAGAAAGCTGATTCAGAACGAATTTCCCGGTCACGGAATTCTGGGTGAGGAATTCGGGCTCCATCAGGAAGATGCAGACGTTCAGTGGATTCTTGATCCGATTGACGGCACAGTCGGGTTTATCCACGGAATACCTTTATATACCACGCTCGTTGGCGTAACTGTAAATGGCGAGCCCGTTGCAGGCGTAATTTGCGCGCCGTATATGGATGAGCTCGTCTGTGCTGCTAAAGGACACGGCGCCTGGTTTAACGGAAAACAAACGAAGATCCGAAAACTTAAGGAGCTGGATGAAGCCTCTCTGATGACATCCGACGTTCAGTATTTTGATACCTACGGATACAAAAAATCTTTTAATCATTTACTGAAACTTGTTCGAACACACCGCACCTGGGGTGATGCATACGGCCACCTGATGGTCGCTACCGGACGTGCTGATATTATGCTTGATCCCGTTCTTAGCGTTTGGGACGCAGGTCCGTTGCTTACTATAATTACAGAGGCCGGTGGTGCGTTTACTGATTTGGAGGGCAATGCCAGAATTACCGGCGGAAACGGAATCGGCTGCCCGGCTGAATGGTCAGATACGTTAATCAATATTTTTAAAACACATCGTTAATGAAAAGATTTCTATTACTTTTCTTCATCATTTGCGCGGTACCGGCGCTTTTGAAAAGTCAGTCAGCTGATGAACTGCCGGGGGATTATGAGCAGTTTCCGCGGCTGGATTACGTTTTTAACAATCTCCAGCTAAATCTTGAGGTCAATCCTGACGCGCGCACTTTTGCCGGAACGGCCACGTACACGATTACGCCCAAAACCACAGCCGCCGAAGAGCTTATTCTTGATAGTCGTGAGCTCTCCGTCAAATCTGTGATGGTAGCCGGATCGGAAGCTGAATTTGAGATTGAGGCCGGAAAACTGATCATTGACATTCCTGAAAACCGGCGAACCGGATCGCGTGAATTCGAGGTGAAAATAGAGTATGAAACCACTCCGGAATTTGGCGTTTTAAAAACTCCGGAAGGCACATTATTCACCTCAACGCTGCCATTTGCCCGTTCTCACTGGGTTCCTGTCTTTGATCATCCCCGCGTAACGTTTTCGTATGTAGCCCGAATTATGGTTCCTGAAGGCAAAACGGCAGTATCAAACGGATTTCTGGAATCGGAATCTTCGGCTGAAAACGGTAATAAAGTTTTTAACTGGAAATCAGCGCAAAAAATTTCGGCTACAGATCTTGGGATTGTGGTTGGCAGGCTCAGCTACGAAGAAATTATTTCAGGGATCAAACCGGTTCGCGTTTATCGGGAGGATGAAATAATTAGTCGTGAGCGAAAGAATGAGCTAACACGTGCGGCGTCCAGAAAGCTCGGGGAAGTCCAGCGTCAGTACCGGATGGAGTTTCCGTATGACGGACTCAGCCTTATCGTTTTACCGGATCATTTCTGGGAGACTAAGCCATATCTTGCAGGAATGGGATATCTGTTTACGAATAAGGGGAGCCTCGAAAATCAGCTGAATAGTGTGGTTGAAGCGCAGTGGGTCGGCGTATGGCAGAGGCCGGAACAGTGGAGTGATGCAGCCGGTACGGTTCTGATGCAAAATCTCATCCGGGCTGAAAGACAAAACGAAAAGCCGAATATTCTCGATTTTCCGGAAACGTCCGTGTACCCCTGGTTCAATCCGCTGAAATATGAAAAATGGAATGGGATGATGGCTGAGATGAACGCATCCGATAAAAGGGTTATCCGGGAGACCGTTCAGCCCTTGCTTTACCGCGGCCAGGGCGTTTACGGATGGCAGGATTTTGCGAAAATATGGTATGAGGAGTCAGGGCGCTACAAAAGCTCGGTTCCGGAATTTACTGAAACGGAAGAGAAGCCCGAACCGGTGATGTTCGATCTTGTATTTGAGAGAAACTCTGAAAATAACCGGATTGAAGTCATTCTTGAGCCGAGAGATGAGATTAGAAATGAAAAGCTTGAAATCCCGCTGATAATTTTTCAGGCTGGGGATCAGAGAACAGAAACGGTCGAAATTCTTAAAACCGGCGGATCACAAAATCTTGATGTCGGTTCGGGTGTGCAAAACATAACCGTAGATTACGATAAACTGGACGGCGTAGATTTCTTTGAAATGAAAGATCTTTCGTTCTGGCTGCACCAAATTCGCCGTGATCCTTCACCGGAAAGAAGGGAACGAGCCGCTTTGGCGATGCCGCGCTTTAGGGATGATCCCGATATTCAGCTGGCATTAAGTGATTATTTGCGTCAGGAAGAAAGTACAAACGTTCGCACCGCAATGATCAGAGCGCTTAGCGATATTGTTGAGGGCGCATCAGGAACTGATCAGGTTTTCTTAACGATGTCCCGCAACGCAAGCGGCGAAGAGCTCGTTGCCGTGGTGGATGCTTTCTGGTACTACGAAGGGAATTCTCAGGTGATTGAAGTGCTTTCCCGAATCGCGCTTTCGAATCGCAATCCTGAGGCGGCCGTGACGGCTATTTCGGTATATCGCCATGTGGCGGGCATGGATCGTTTTAATGAACTGGCGCGCAGAATCCTGCTTGGCAGTCAGAGCCCGCAGGTTAAGGCCGGTTTAATCAGAGAACTTTTCCGCTCTGATCAAATGAACGTAGCTGTGAATACGAGTCTCGACGTTTTGGAAGGAAACTTCCCGTACGCAATGCGCGCTGAAGCGTTTAATATGCTGGTCACGCACGACCGCAAACGCGAACTTCGCTCGGTCATGACAAAGCTTTCTACCGATAATGATCCCAGAATCAGATATCTGGTTTTACAGCACGCCGATGTATTGGAGCCCAACCAGATGAATGATCTTCTTGAAAAAAGATATTTTTCTGAGTTTGATCAGCGGGTCAGGGTGATATTTGAAGATTTCTAAAATGAGATAAAACAGAAAAGCCGGTATCAGCCGGCTTTTCTGTTTTATGCGTTATGGTCGCTATGTTGACCTTTATTGCATCTTGCAGGGGTTAAGGAAAATCACCCTGAATATCTTACCCATTTAATGATTTCCTTCAGGCTGGCGCTTTTACCGTACATCAGGATTCCAACTCTGTAAATCCGCGCGCTCAGCCACATCAGGGCGAAGAAGGTGAGCACAAGCAGTACCAGCGAAAGCGCAATTTCCCAGAACGGAACGCTCATCACCGCTATTCGGACGGGCATCAGAATTGGTGCGAATAGCGGAATCAGCGAAAGCACGACCGAAAGGGTAGAGTCCGGGTCTGCCGAAACGGTTCCGAGAAACAAAATCGGAATGATGATGGGCAGAGAAACGAGAAGCGTAAGCTGCTGATTATCTGATTCCGACTCAAGTGCTGATCCAACTGCGGCAAAAAGCGCGCTGTAGATCAGATATCC
>PXAI01000020.1 GCA_003567135.1 Balneolia bacterium
AACGTGTGCCTCACCCGCTAGGGGAAGTTGTATTCAACTTCCCCTAGTAGGGTGCAGGCGATTGTTAGCCATGTTCATTTGTGATCTGATTGTTTCCATGATGAAACCAAGAAATACTGGTAGTTTGCTATGGGGTATTTTTTTTGTTTTCCATCCAAAGTAGGGTTATGAATTTTAAATTCACCCCTCAGCTCATATACATCCTGTTCAATTAAAATTGGCAACTCACCACCTTCGGGAAAGACAACGTGTATGTGTCTGTCGGACTCTAATTCTATAAGCATCGCTTGGCCAAGAATTTTTATGCCAAGGTCTTGCTCGCCGAATCCGTACATTGCAGTACTAGACGTCCTGTTAGAGTCAACAATGCACGAAATGGTTTCAGCGCGGACTGGTGCATACTGGGGCGAACTCAGGCTTAGAGTATTTGTGTTTGAGCAGCCTAAGAACAATGTGAACGCTGAAGCCACAATCAATAATATTTGGGATTTTATATGATTCATCTTTTTTCTTTTGGCTAACGTGTGCCTCACCCGCTAGGGGAAGTTGTATTCAACTTCCCCTAGCAGGGTGCAGGCGATTGTTGGCTTAAGCTAGGCTACTTGGCGAGTCTGATCCCGAATGCCGAACAGAAGGTTCGTTACGGAGATATCTTCGTCAAGGTCATCCCAATGTAAACCTGCTCCGCCACCACTAATGACATATTTGTTTCGCTCTTCGGGTGTCGCCTGCAAGAGGCGAGGAAAGTAGGCCAAAGGTACCCCGAGTTGACGTCCGTCAGATAGATCGACCCACATTGTGTCTACATCAAAATGAATGCGTATAGCAAAGGCTTCAGCTACTAAAGTACTCATTCCAATACCTCTCTATTTCATCCTTGTGTTGTATAGCAACGTCCAGCAGTTCTTTCAATTCGTGAGCAGACAGTCCATATGAACTCGCAACCGATGGATACGGCATAAGCCATAATTTTGCCAGAGCTTGACCCTTGCGCACATGAATGTGCAAATGCTCCAGTGGATCACCTTCGTTAGAGTAGAAGAAAAACCTATATCCGCGATATCTTAATACGACTGGCATGCATGTAGGCTATAAAACCAGGGCAGTTTCGTCCATATTCTTTTCTGAGCCAACGTGTGCCTCACCCGCTAGGGGAAGTTGTATTCAACTTCCCCTAGTAGGGTGCAGGCGATTGTTCGCTTCATTCTCTTTTCAGTCAAGGAAAGTAATGGGATCTCCACTGTCTCGTATTGTCCCAACTGTTGATGTCATCCGGATCGTTTCCGGTTGATTCGGATATTCCGTCTCTTCCTTTTGAATAAACACCAACCTCTTTAGTCTCGTTGGAGCTGTCGCGTATGATGATTTGGTATGGATTGCCCCAGGGGTCAAGAGGGTGCGATGTCTGGGGGCAGATTTCAAAACCTAGTTCAGCAAAGTATGCTTTCGCATTCTCTTCATTCTCCATTAAGAATACCCTGTGCGTAATCCAGTAGTCATTAATGTCTAGATGTAGGGATAATATTTCTTTTTCTGCGCTTCGGACATCACTGAATAGATGGCTCTCTGGACCTAGTTGTCTGAATATGGCTGGATAGGCAATAATGATTACGCAAACCAACGCCAAAAAGATGCCAGTCCAGCGTAAAGGTTTTTCAGTAATAAGTTTGCGCTGCATTATCTTTTTATTCTTCTAAGCGAACGTGTGCCTAACCCGCTGAGGGAAGTTGTATTCAACTTCCCCTAGTAGGGTGCAGGCGATTGTTCTGTCCTAAATTAGTTCCTTGAAATCGTCTGCTACCTTGTGGATTTCCCCGGTCTCGTGATCCCACCAAAACACTGCATTCTGCAGAACTGCAGGATCATCTGAGAAGGTGAGCACAAGCTTATCTCCGCTACCGTTGGCTCCGATTGCAATTGCATCCTGAGGGAACCCAGGTGAGTCGCGACCGGATGCCGTTTCCCGCACGATGTCGTTACAAGTGCGCTTGAGTCGTTTCTTGTCCGATGTGTCCATGAATGGGTAAGATCCCAGGCATCCCGAGGTGTGTCTACCGCCCCACCGTTTTCCTTCATCATCTTTTCCCGAAAGGATGCAGGGAACTTCACGCCGAGTTTCTGCTCGGTCTGCTGGATGTACTTCTCGTCAACTGGAAATGGCATGATCAATTCCTCTCATCATCTGGACAGAACGTGTGCCTAACCCGCTGAAGGAAGTTGTATTCAACTTCCCTAAGTAGGGTTCAGGCGATTGTTGTGCCCAATCTCATGATCAGGCATATGCTAGGCGACCCCTCGGTTGCGGTACTGTCCGCCCAAGCTCTTTTGCAGTCGAAATCCATTCTTGAATAACCTGCTGTGCATTAGATAGAGCTTCCTGATATGTCTCGCCGTCAGCCATACATCCAGGTAGTTCGGGTACCTCGGCGACAAAAGAATTATCTTCATCGCTCCAGAAAATGATGATCTCGTATTTAGATACCATAGTTAGTCCTCCAGCCTAAGTTTGTACTTAAGAATGATTTCGCGTACCTGTTTTACCTGATACGATTTCCCTTTTCCGCCTCGGGGTTGTAGATTCAGGATTTCTTCAATACCTGTAATCGTGAAGATGTGATGATCTCCTCGTATCCGCTCCTCAAATCCGAGGCGTATCAGTAGCGCACATAGTCCATCAAACGGGACATTCGCATCGGATCGACGCATGAGTATATGCTGGTATAGTTTTTCTTGTTTACCCATGCGTATAAACTAACACGCTGTGACCGTCGCCGTCCATTATCTTCTACTGGCACAACGTGTGCCTAACCCGCTGGGGGAAGTTGTATTCAACTTCCCCTAGTAGGGTTCAGGCGATTGTTCGATGCCCTTGTTTTTTGTGTAGTAGAGCCTTTCTCGCAGGCCGTCGCTAGTGTCTGTCCAGATTACAACTTGATTAGTTCCAATTCGGTTGAGCAAAAGGTCATGACCTGAAGACAGGAATACGGCACGATCAAACGACATTGTCAGAATGATACTTTGAAACACGCCCATGACGGCCGCCTCTCTATTCCGATTGAGATTCGTGAAAGAGTATGGTGGCATTGAGTATTCATAGGCTCGCGCAAGATTGGAGACGGTCGGCTTAAGGCCGATCGCCTCAAGTCCTTCCGAAGTGGTACCGCCGACGAAATCTTGTGCTTTCGTCCAGTAGGATTCTACCTCAGTCATGAACTCTTTCATGTTATCGTCCATCTGCAGGACGTCGTAAGGGGGAGTAAGTCCGGATCGCATCTCGTCATATTTCCGCTTTGCACGGAAATTTAGCATAAGCCATGCAATAGCTCCTGCTGTGACTAGGACGATAAAGATCGTAGGAAGTAGTCTTTTCATATCTGCATCGAACGTGTGCCTCACCCGCTAGGGGAAGTTGTATTCAACTTCCCCTAGTAGGGTGCAGGCGATTGTTATGAATTCTTTTCCATATGCTTCATTTTGAAATGGGTAATTGCAATTGAAATCAAGAGGCATGCGAGATAGCAATGCATTATAATAATAACTGCAGTTTGTGCATGGGTTACATTGGTGAGCCCGTGTGTGAGGAGTCCAATATCTGTAGGCATTCCGCCGACCAAGTTTAGATGCATATCGGCAAGCGTCCGTGTTAATCTAATCTGGCCTAGAGCCAGTAGCGATGTAGAACCAAATAGGCCCAGCAGAAGCATATTGGAACTCAGTGGCCAACGCTTCGATTGAAGCGTTGCGGCATGGCGAATTGAAATAATGCCGATAGGCAGTAGTGCTATCGCCCAGAAAAGGATGCCACCCCAAGTAATTGCACCAAGGCGGTCAAAATGCACAGCTACGGTGAAATCGTCGTAGACGGTAGATTCAATAGTGGTGGCAACAGATGCAGACTGTTCTTGGGCGAACACTTGGCAATCGGCAAGAAGAGCCAATAAAATAAGGGGCAGCGTGATGCAGCGAGATTTCATATGATTCTCTCTTATCCTCATTTCATAACGTGTGCCTCACCCGCTGAGGGAAGTTGTATTCAACTTCCCTCAGTAGGGTGCAGGCGATTGTTGGAGATTTTCTCGTTTTCTGGTTTCCGTTTGAAAATTTTACGAAGCCTTCGGCTCCTCGAATAGTCCCAACTCAATATAGAGTGGTTTGTTGTAGATCGCCAAGGCAATCTTGATTGCGTTTCGCAATCATAATTCTCTCAAATCAATACGGGTAGTCGTTTTGTTTCGGGGTAGGCTGTTCGGTTTCGTGGTAGCGAATCGGATTCACGATAAATCATAATCTCATAGCCCTTGCCATCAGTAGAGCTGTGACTGTTAGTAGAAAATGTGGCTGCGGCAATAGCCGTCCTTCTCCTCTTTTTATCATTCTCCAACGTGTGCCTCACCCGCTAGGGGAAGTTGTATTCAACTTCCCCTAGTAGGGTGCAGGCGATTGTTGGGTCATTCAGCTTTTCTCTTTAATGTTTCTTCTGCCATTTGATTCAGCCATTGATATTCTGTACGAACACATTGTGTGCAAACGTAAATGAGTGCATATTGCGAACCGTCTGGGCGACAGCCCCCCATATAGTTTCGTTTGGTGTAGGGGAAGAGGGTTGCTGATAACTTAAAATACGAATTCTCTGTAGGAGCTGTCATCATTCCCCATTCGATAGGAACCATTTGAGACCTCATTTCAATATCATGCACAGCGCAATGCGATGTACTGTCGTGCCGCGCATCTATATAGATCGCACTGCCAGTGCAGCCGCCAACGAATAGGGTTACCGTCAAAGCAAGTAAAGCTGTAGTGGAATATCTTTTCATCTCTCGTGACCCAACGTCGCAAATCTGCCTGAGCCGCGCTAGCGGCGATAGGCAGCATTTGCTTGTTGGCTGCTTTCATTCAATCCTTCAGTTCGGAGAGTGATTTCTCAAGCTCCTCCCACGTCGCCTGAAACTCCGCTTTTGCTTCAGTGCACTCTGCGCCCGCATCGACCCATGGTGTGCTGGTATCAACGAAAAAACCGTAGTTTCGGCCGAATGGTGCAAGCACAATTGGTTTTCCCTCTTCGTCGAATCCTATTTCACGCGCCGGAACGTTCTTTTCATCAAGTTCGACCCACCAAAAGCGTGCGGTAGGGTAGAGTTGCTCAAAGTCCGGGTTCGCAGGGGGAATGATGCGTTGCAGGACTCTGCCCCACCACGGTAACGGGGTGTTGTTCCACGTCCCAGTTTTGACCTCAATGTATTTCATTTTAGTGACAGCCAACGCCCACATTGAGAGTTTTGGCGCGCTAGCGACAAATACTCTCCGATGTGTTGTTAGAATTTCTGTTCATTACGGGATATAACGATTTCGTCAACCAGTGAGTACCTGTGGAAATAGACCCTGTTTGATGCGGAATTGTAACGCTCAAATTCCGCTACACCTTTCCAAATCTGCATCCTGGAGGTGTTGAATCCGCGGATACGCATTTCTGCTTCTCTAAGGGGACTGAACAGGGGCAGCAGAATGGGCTCCCCGAAGCGAATGTATTTCTTTTGAATTCTGCAGCATCCAATCTGGTTGCGCTCGCTTTCAAACGAGTACGAAATGTAGCCTTCCTTGATTGGCTTCGCATCGTCCGAGTATTTCTCCCGAATATGATCGGGACAACCGAAGGTGACAAACTGCTGCCGTACGAAATACTTCGTCAGGCGCAAGACGCAGTAAGTGGTAGGGTACAAAAGTACGGCCACCACGCCGAAAAGCAGTATTTTGTTTATCTTCATTCTAACGTGTGCCTCACCCGCTAGGGGAAGTTGTATTCAACTTCCCCTAGTAGGGTGCAGGCGATTGTTAGCCTTATTTGGCTTCAACAAGATCGCCTTCGACATATTGATGTATCATTCCAGAAATCAGGGTTTGGTATGGTATCCCTTTTTCCATTGCTCGCTTCTGGATTCCCTTTAGATCGTGCTCGTA
>PXAI01000039.1 GCA_003567135.1 Balneolia bacterium
CCCCAATGCCACCTCTCTGGTACATAGCCATCATCCCTGACAAAGATTTGTGCGAGCGTGTAAAACAGCTCAAGCTTGAGATGAAGGAGAAGTACGGATCATCCCACGCGTTGAAATCGCCGGCTCATGTAACGCTGGTGATGCCGTTCAGAAGGATAGAGGGTTTTGGGGATGAGACCAGTCCGTTATTATCGGAGTTTGCAGCGGGATGCCGGCCACATCAGATTGAATGTGATGGATTTGGGAGCTTCGAGGCGAAGGTGATTTATGTTGATCTGAACCCGAAGGAGCCGCTGAGAGAAGTGCATCGAAATCTGCGGGAATTGTTATTGACAAAGGAAATATTTCCGCCGAAGCAGATTTGGCCGAAAATTAATCCTCACATAACGATTGCAACGCGCGATCTTACGGAAGATAATTTTCACAAAGCATGGGCAGAGTACTCCGACAGATCATTCAGCGGATCATTTGAAATGAACAGCATCAGCCTGCTTAAACACAATGGCAAAGATTGGGATGAATGGCGCCGGTTTGATTTCGGCCAACGATCATAAAATAATAAACCCCATATTGCATTTCTATAATGAAACATGGGGTTATAATTTACCTTACTAAAAGGACTTACCGGAAAATATCCGGTTTAGTTCTTTTTGATAAAGTAATAGACGATTGCGGTGATGATGCTGAAGAAAACAGCAGCTATGGTCCAGAGAGCTTTTTCACCGGTACTGGCTGATGCTTGTTTTGTCCACACATCGATAATTACGTAAACGGCGCATATAAGCGCGATAATGGAAGAATGATTTCCATAAGGTGGTGTTAGCGTTAAAGTTGCAATGTGATCTGTCAATATAAAACATGTAAGAGTTTTTACAAAGATTAAAGACGATTGCCTTCAAAACCGAAACGTAACCCTTGCATAAATGTCCGATATCCGGCTGCGTACATTTTTACTGAGCCCGTCTTGTTTGGGTGTCCGGTACCTGTAGCGTACTTCTGTGGATATGTTTGATGCGATGATATACTGATACCTGACCTCAAACATAGTGACATTTGGCTCAAAACTTGATGAAATCAGCCAGCCCGGCTCGGCTTCTCCATAGAGGATTCCAAGCGTGTGCCTGTCGAGTACGTTGTTTATATAACCGGAAATTTGCCAGGCGAAAGCTCCGTTTTCTCTTAAATCGTCATCCTCAGAGTAGATATCACGGTTGGGAGTGGTGGGTGCGTACCCTAATTCGCCTCCGGCCGTGAGGTTTGTCCAGCTGATATCGAAGGGAAGATTCATCATCCAGCGTGTTGTTATAGCGAGGTAATCGCCGGTTGATGAGATATGGCTCAGCGTTGAGGGATTCCATGATACGCTGAGCTCACGCTGCGCCCATAGACCATCGGTATCCGTATGCTCGATTTGCGCGTATCCGGTAACGCGGCTTGATGACTTGGAAAAATCCATCGGAGTCCGGGCTGCGTGGCTGCTTCCGTCAGGACTATTATAACTTGCGATCAGGTGCAGCCGGTAGTTATCATTAAATCTCCAGTTAAGCCACAAGCCATCCGAAAAACCGATACTCATATTCGCACCAAAATACCGGTCGAAGCCCTTGGGAATCATTCCTGCGAGTGAGAATCGGGGCTGCATTCTGCCTGCCGTTAGCGTCAGGTTTTCATTGGGCGACCAGGCAAGCTGTAGTGTGTCAAAAATAAATGTATTTCTCGGGATGCTGCCTGACCCCGGCGTGTAGCTTTTCATTTCGAACGTTAGCGGTTCATCCCGCGTGGATAATCTTCCGGCGAGGCGTCCGGTGAATCGTATTTGCGAAGTTGCCTGCCACCTTAATCCCAGGTGAATCCTGGCCTGCATCTCGTTCGTAGCCCTGTCTGCGAAATAAACTTCGTTATCGATTTCCTGGAAAGTAGAATATCCAATCCGGACTGCTCCGAAAAAGTCTGGCTGATCCTGAGCCTGAACAGGATGAATCAGGAAAATAATAAACAGCAGGAAACCCGGTAGTTTAATATATGTCATCAAAAATCAGTTAAACACGTAATTTGTATGCGCCTCAGCGTATTATCAGAAAAAAGTAAAATAGAAAAAGCTGACGGCAACCGCGAGAAACACAATCGTCATTCCGCCGCCGGCTTTGAAATAATCGCTGGTTTTATATCCTCCGGGCGTCATCAGCAGGGCGTTAACCTGGTGTGTAGGAAGAATGAACGAGTTTCCGGCGCAGACGGCGGCCAGCAGCACAAGCGGCCGCGGATCGAGACCAGCGATGGTGCCGATGCCAACAACAAGCGGCGCAAGAACTACGACCGCGCCCACGTTCGACATCACCAAAGAGAATACTGTAGATAAAACGGCAACTGTTAGCAAAATAACGACAGTCGGACTGCCGTCAACGACGCTCATTACACCCTCGGCCAGAAACTGAGCTGTTCCGGTATTTTGCATCGCCACACCGAGAGGGATAAGCCCCACAAGCAGAAACACCACTTTCCACTCAACCGCTTTATAGGCATCCTGGATAGAGATTACGTTCGATAGAATCATCATCACAGCGCCGGTAAGAAACGCGATAGAGATGGACACGCCCGACATAGCCATGGCAATCGCAAGGGCGAAACTTCCCGCTGCAACCCAGGTTTTTGAAGCATCTTTGGGATCAGCCTCAACCGGTGTGGCAACAACAAACGGATCGCTGCTTTTCAGTGAGCGGATATTTTTCCACGGGCCGTACACGATAAATGTATCACCGGGACTAATTTTAGTATCTGAAAAATCGCCCTTCACTTTTTCACCCTTGCTGAAAAGGATAATGGGCTCAATCCCAAAATTTCTGCGAAGCGCAAACTCCCGAATGGATTGACCGTTGAGCTCTGATCGCGGAGGAACGATGACCTCAGCAAAACCGAACTCCTCAGGATCGCGGAGATCCTTGAAAATTTCGGTGTCTTTGGTCTCGGTTAGATTCCATTCTGCCGCGAATTGATCGATCTGATCATCATCACCATATAGGGCGAGCGTCTGATCCTCGTATAATTCTGTTTTTCTCCATGGCGCATACTGAACCTGTTTGCCATTTGCCAGCGCCAGAATATTGAGTTCGCGTCCTTTCCAGATACCGGATTCTTCCAGAGTTTTTCCCGGCAGCGCGCTGGATTTAGAAATATTGAAAAAGCGAATTTCCCTCTGAAGACTAAATGCATCCACCAGTTTTTCCTGATGACTTTTTTCCATTTTACCGTCCCGGTTTCCCTGTGGCAGCAGCCACTTTCCAAAAAACAGGAAGAAAAGCACAGCGGCAACAAGCAGGGCGATACCAACCGGCGTAACGGCAAACAGTCCGTAAGGCTCAAGATCGGCGCTGATGAGAAGATCGTTTGTAAGGATAAGATGTCCCGAGCCAACCATCGTAAGCGTGCCGCCAATGATCGCCGCAAAACCAATAGGCATGATCAGGGCAGAGGCGGGGATTTTGGTTCTGCGGGAAATATCGAGCATGCTCGGTAAAAACAGCGCCGCCGCGCCGATGTTCTGAATAACCGCTGAAAGCGTACCCACAGAAAGCGATAATGCTCCGAGAATTCCATTTTTAGAATTTCCGACTCTCTTCAAGACGGCCTTGGAAAACCGCGACATCACGCCCGTACGCGCGATTCCTTCACCCATAATCATAACCGCAATCATGGCAACCACCGCGTTACTGGAAAACCCCGAAAGCGCCTCATTGGTAGTAAGAACCCCGGTTAAGCTAAGCGCCAGCAGCGTGAGAATAGCCGTGATGTCTATGCGAACAATTTCAGAAACAAGTCCGTAGATGGTCAGCGCCATGATGACCAGTACGATAATAATTTGGGTGTCCATGAAGGAGATTTATTTATATTACTATTTAGTTATGTAATATAAATAAAGTAAAGGCAAAATACTACAGGAAGATTTTTTGGGGGAGGGGATGAGGTTTTTGGAATTGAATATTGATTACGTTCTACTGAAAATCAGGGGAAAGAGCGTTGCGGGTTACGGGTTGCGGGTTTGTCGATTGATTATTGATTTCGTACTGTTTATGATTGGGAGGAGTATTTCGGGGTTCGCTAATTAGTGGAGCCAAAGAACTTCGCCGAAACTCCTCCAAGTTTGTCATCCCGTAATTGGGCTGGAGATTGCCCTAAGAGTATATAGTGGTACGATATACGGGATCTTCCAAGGTGCCTTTGGCTCGGGTGTTGGTCGCTAATTGTTGGTTGCACGAAAAGTGCTGGTACGATTTAACGCGACGATTTTTAGCCTGAACACGATCTGTCCAATCATACCGTTGGAAGATCCCGCATATCGTATAACTTTTTGTTCCTGAACAACTTTCGAGCCCGATTGCGGGATGACAGCAATTGGCGATGATATTTGAATTCGAAAATCGGCGAAACCCGCAACCCGCAACCCGCAACTCTTCGATTACACAATAATCAACAGACCGTAATCAATATTCGATTGTGAAACCCGCAACAATCCTTAGAAAAATTGCTGCCCTAACCGTGAAGATATTCAATCGATATTCTCTCCAAAAATCCTAAATATACGCGTTGAGCATAAAGAAAATCACTACTCCGGTAACCGAAACGTAGATCCAGATCGGGAATGTCCATTTGGAGATTTTTCGGTGGGTGGTGAATTTTCCGGCGAAGGCGAAGTAGAAACTGCTGAGGATGAGCGGAACGACGACTACGGAGAGGATGATGTGTGAAATGAGAATGGTGAAGTAAACCGGCCTGATAAATCCTTCGCCGGGAAACGGAGTGTGGCCAACGAAGTTGTGGTAGATTACGTAGCTGAGCAGAAAGAAGGCAGAGGCTACGAATGCAGCAAGGTTGAGCTGCATATGGCGTTCGAACATGCGTTTTTTGATGGCAACGAAACTGGCGATAAGAAATACCATCGCAACGCTGTTGAAAAAAGCATTTAGCGCCGGAAGATTGCTGACCCAGCCCGGGTATTCGGAGTCGATTCCATCACGGAAATAGATAAGCCAGAACAGTCCGATTACAACCAGCGCACTGGCAATCACGATGGTAATTACGGCTTTAGCGACATTCAGATTTTCGAATGCCTGTATGGTTACTTTAGATTTGAAATCCTGATTCATAAAAATAATATCGTAGGGGAGGGTTTAATAATGTGTACCAATAATAGCGCTATAGGATGGGAAAGCCAATAGAATAAACCGATTCAGTTCGGCTTTCGTTTGTTTGAAAACTCTTCGTAGTTCACTCTTTGTGGGCTCTGTCATGACTTATTCGAATTTTACGACACGCATTTTACTCGATACTATGATCATCTGCAAAATATGTTGTTACCTTTTGTGCGGACAAAAGGTAACCCAAAAGCCGCCGGCTGGGATAAAATGGCTAAACCTCCGCTGCGTTGCGCTAAATAAAATCAATGCTCCGCAACCGCAGTAGCCTAATTCCAGGTTGGTCAGCGGTGTGATTTTATTCTTAACGCTTCACTCCGCTGCGGTTCTTAACGCCATTTTATCCATAGGCCGGATTTCATCTTTGGCCTGGATTGATGTAATAGAGAAAAATTACTATCTCGGGACAGAAAAATTCAAGCTCAAAAACTAAACAAACTCATCAAAGAAAACATCACTGTAAAGTGAAAGCGTGAATCACGCAAACTACCCCTTTGATTTCCCGTACTTTCTCTTTTTCTCATCCATGATGTAATTCAGGTACAAATGCTCCAATGCCAGGGATTCGTGGCCTTTCCAGCGGCGGATGAGGTGTTTGAATTCCTGATCGTCAAGATTTTCTGCCTGTTCGCCGTACGCGTAGGCGACCCATTTGCGCAGGCCTTTTTCTTCGCCTTTTTGTATGTGTGATGGAAAAACTCCGTC
>PXAI01000398.1 GCA_003567135.1 Balneolia bacterium
ATGGGCGAGGAACCCGAGTTCAGCGAATTTTATGTACACTCTTTCTGGCATTTCGATACCGATATGCCAAACAATACACCGCTCGAAACGTTCGACGCCACTTTTCAGGATCAGGGAAATGCGTTTATCGAATTTCACTCCGCGCTCAGCGGCTATCCCTTCCACAGCGGACACCCAAACTGGCGAAAAGCTTCCATGGAGCGTCGTAATCAGCCGACGTCCGTAAACTACTCCGAAGCCGGAAATAACGACCAGCCCTACGATGCCGGAGAAATGCGTGGGATGCAGGTCAGGCAGCCATTCACCGGCGATGGCGGCGAAAACACGCTCATCTTCCATTTTGATGTTACACTCTACGAAGGACTGCGTTTCTCATTTGCCGCTAAAGATGAAGGTGCCGCAGAACGACTGAAAATCGATTACTCCGTAAGCTCCGGCGATCCGGAATGGATCACCGCGGGTATGAATCAAACCGTTTTTCCGCTCAGCGGATCATATCAGCAGTTTTCTGTGGATTTCTCCCATCTGCAAAGCATGGATTACAATCCCGATTTCCAAATCAGAATCCGGTTTGAGGGGGAAGATATGACGCTTGACTCGGGTGATCGCGTTACCTTCAATAATATCCTGCTGGAATATCTCGAAAAGGATACCATATCGTCATCTGAAAACGACCCTCATAGTCCCGTTGCGTTTGAACTGAAGCAGAACTATCCAAACCCGTTTAATCCGATCACAACCATCGGGTTTACGCTGCCGGAATCGGCACACACCGAACTGACCATCTACAACGTAATTGGGCAGCAGGTTGCGCGTCCGGTCGCTGAAACCCGGACTGCCGGAACGCACTACGTCAGCTTTGATGCCTCCAATCTTTCAAGTGGCGTTTATATTTACCACCTCCGCTCAGGAAATTTGGAACAGACCCGGAAGATGATGATTGTGAAGTAGGGGTGATTGCACCCGAGGTGAATGTGGATTGAATGTTTTTTTTACAAACGGGTCGAAATACACAAAATGTAACGCGTACAATCCTGTAGGGACAGGGCATACCCTGCCCCTACAGGATTGATTATTATACCTTTACAGATAGGCACGCATAGATCCACACGCTAACCCAACCCTTCAACCCATCTTGCCAGGCCCCATAGCGGAATATTCTTCATATCTCCGTCATTTCTGTAGTCTGATAACGAGGTGCGCACAGCTAATTCAGGAGAATATTTATCCTGATACACCATAAGGCTTTTGGATTTTAAATTTTCTTCAGCTTTGACCTCAACAGGAATTATTTTGCTATCTACCTGCAGGATAAAATCAATTTCGGAGGTTCCTCTTTCGGCTGACCAGTAAAAAACCGGGTTTTCACTTTGTGATATCAGCTCCTGGCACACGTACTGTTCGATCAGTGCGCCTTTGAATTCTGTAAATACTGCATTACCATCCAATATTACGCGGGGAGACAGGTCGGTCATTGCACAAAGCAATCCGATATCTAACAAAAAGAGCTTGAATGCGGTAAAATCTTCATAAGCTTTTAATGGCAGGCCCGGCTTTGTCACGCGATGAATTTTCAGAACCTGTCCGCAATCTTTGAGCCAGACCAGCGCTATTTCAAAATCTTTTGCCCTTGCCCCTTCCTTGATATGCGAATACACAAATTTTCGCTTCTCCTTGGCCAGCTGACCGGGAATAGAATTCCAGACCATTCTTATTCGCGGAACTTCCCTTTCAGGCGCATGCTTCGAAAAATCCAGCTCATAAGCTTCAAGAATATTTTTCTGAATCTGCCTTACTTTTTTAAAATCGGCATCTTGCGAAAACTGCGCAACAGCTTCGGGCATCCCGCCAACAATGTAATACTGCCGCAGCCGCTCCGCGAGCTTGTTTTTGAATACTTTGAGTAATTCCCACTCACCATCCCGGATAAGCTCCAGCAGGTTGTCTTCCCCCAAAGCCATCAGAAATTCGTGGAAATTCATCGGATACACATCCATGAACTCAACTTTTCCCACAGGAAATGAAACGGATTGATGTAAAGCCACACCAAGCAGAGAACCTGCGGCGACAATGCAGTATTCAGGTGCATTTTCACAGAAATACTTAAGCGCTGTAATAGCTCCGGGCGCTTCCTGAATTTCATCAAAAATAATAAGTGTGGTTTCAGGGTTTACCTGCTTGCCAGAATGTACCTGAAGCGCCTGAATGATGGTTTTTATCTCTATATTTTCTTTGAAAAGCGCGGCTACATTCCTGCTTTGTTCAAAGTTGATATACACCGTTTCACTAAATGAATCAGTGCCAAACCTGGTCATCAGCCAGGTCTTACCGGTCTGCCGCGCACCCCGCAAAATCAGCGGTTTTCTGTCTGGCTTTTTTTTCCACCGGTTCAGTTCTGATATAAGATTTCGCTTCATTTTGAATGGGTAATCACACTGTCATACACATTTATTCAAGGGGGGCCATATTAATGCGCACACTTATTCGATAAAAACATGCTACCAGGCAGCACTTTTTCAAAGGAAAATATGTATATATTCACACTTTTTCAAATGAAAAAATGTTAAACCCTACACTTTTTCGAAGGAAAGTGACCAACAACCTCCGCAACCAATTCATTACCAGGCCTGTAGGGACAGGGCATTCCCTGTCCCTACAAAATTGATTTTTATAAATTTAAATTTATTTTGATCACAGACACATCCCCACAAAAGGTAACGACGCCTCCTTGAGAGAATCGTAAACTCAAGACCCGGCCACAACCCCTCCCTGTCTCTACCCCAACATCTTTTTTACGCCCTCAATATCCGTCTCTTTCAAATACAGATCAGCCTTCTTTTGGCATTCTTTCAGCGACAGTTCAGATAGTTTCCATTTGAACTCCGGGATGCCAACTGGGCTCATGCTGAACTCTTTTAATCCGAGGGAAAGCAGCAGCGGTGTGGCTTTTGTGTTTCGGGCCATTTCGCCGCACATGGCAACTTCAATTCCAGCCTTTTGGGCGGCTTCGATGGTTTTTTTGATGGCGTTTATCACCGCCGGCTGAAACGGGCTGGCCAAGCCGGAAACTTTGCCGTTTGTGCGGTCGGCGGCCATGATGTATTGCGTGAGGTCGTTGGTTCCTATACTGAAAAAGCCGGCGTGCTTTGCCAGCTCATCAGCTGATGTTACGGCGGCCGGAACCTCAATCATTATTCCGGTTTTTATCGCAGCATTAAACGCGATTCCTTCGTTTTCAAGATCCTTCATCACTTCCCGGGTCAGCGCTTTTGCCTCGCGGATTTCGTCCAGCGTGCCTACCATCGGGAACATCATGCTTACGTTTCCAAATCTGGATGCGCGCAAAATCGCTCTTACCTGAGTAATGAATATTTCCCGTTCTTCAAGTCCGTAACGTATTCCGCGCCATCCCAAAAACGGGTTTTCTTCTTTCTCTATTCCGAGATACGGAATCGGCTTGTCGCCACCCACATCAAGGGTGCGAATCACCAGCGGTTTTCCGTCAAGAATTCCGGCGGCTTCTTTGTAGACTTCGAACTGCTCTTCCTCATCCGGCGGCCCGTCTCTGTCCATAAATAAATATTCGGTTCTGAACAGCCCAACGCCATCCGCACCGGCCTCAATCGCTTCCCGGATATCGTTTACGGAAGCCACATTCGCGAGGGCTGAAATCCTTATGCCGTCTTTTGTCTCGGCTTTGTTTTTACGGGCTTCATACGCCTTTTGCTTTTCGAAAAGCCACTTTTTCCGGATTTCCTTCAGCTGCTTAAGCTGGTCTTCATCAGGCGATGGATAGAAATGCCCGGCTTCACCATTCAGCGCCGCGACCTGGCCATCCTGTACTTCGTTGATCAGTTCGCCAACTCCGAACACGGCGGGTATACCAAGCGTACGGGCAATTATCGCACTGTGGGATACGTCGCTACCGCTTTCGCAGCAAATTCCAAGAACGTTTTCCTTATCAAGCGTGGCCGTATCCGAAGGACTCAGCTCGGTTGAAATCAAAATGCCGGGCTCAGGTAACCTGATTTTAATCGCCTTTACGCCACTCAGAAGATGATATACCCTCAGCCCAACGTCTATCAGGTCGATAGCGCGGGACTTCACAGCATCATTCTGAGATTCCTCATATTTTTTCAGCACTGAATTGACCGAATCCACCCAGGCGTATTCCGCACTCAGATGCTTCTCCGAAATATTTTTCTGAACTCTTGCCATTATCTCGGGATCATCAATAAAAAGAGCATGAGCTTCAAATATGGATGCTTCATACGTACCGACCGTATCCGAGCTTTCTTCGAAAACCGCGCTTAGTTCTCGTTTTGCCTTTTCAACGGCGCGTTCAAACCGGGCAAGCTCTGTTTTAGGATCATCGATTGTTCCAGGTTCCACCTCCGGCATGCTTATCTCGTGCCGGTACGCCGGGCCAATTGCAATTCCGGCCGATACTGCTATTCCCTCTACAGCTCCGCTGACTTTTTTCACGCGGCTCTTCTTCTCGGATGGCTTTTTATGATGATGCTGATTTTCTCCAAAGTTATCGGCGATCAGTTCGGAAATAGCCTCTTGTGCGGCGGCTGAATCCAGACCCGATGTCTCCACAACGATTTTATCGTCTTTCCTTACATTCAGCGTAATCAGGTTGTTGATGCTTCGTGCTTTCACGTAAGCACTGTCGTTGGTGTAATTCCTGATTCGCACGCCGGCATCAAACTTTCCGGTAAGCGTTACGATTTTTGCAGCCGGCCTCGCGTGAATCCCGATTTGATTTCGGATTGTATAAACGCGACGATAAACTTCACCGTTTTGTATGGATGCGTCTTCCTGATCAGCGTCATGTTCATCCGGAGTTTCTATGCCAAGCTGCGCAGATTTAGGATGAAGAGATTTTCTCGCCTCTTCAAGCACTTGTTCGATGTTGCCGCCCGCGGCGGCCTGAACCACAGCCGATATCGTCCCCTCGACCAGAGGAGCCTCGCACAGCTTAACATTATCTTTCATGGAATCATCCAGAAAATCCACGGCCGTAGCGGCGCTCAGAATGGCACTTCCCATATCCATCATGAGAATAACGCCATCATCGTGATAGACCTCTTTTATGGATTCCAGAATTTTCATGGCGTCGGTGCCAATAGGGTTTTCCGGATCATCCACACCGCCGGCTGCGGACAGCTTTATTTCCGGATTTCCCATCTGAAGAGCAAGTTCCACCACTCCGTCGGCAAGTTTTTTGCTGTGAGATACGACTACAATTCCAACCATGTTGTCCTATGTTTTTGTATAAAAGACAAACAGGATCAATAAATTAACGACTATAATGAGTAATTTTGCCGAATATTTTATTTCCTGATCAAATATTTCACTCAGCTCTATTTTTTACCTCCGGATTTCTGCTTCCCACTTTCAGGTAGCAAATCACGATTACTGTACAGAGTCTCTGAGTGCTTTCAGCAGATAGTATGATGATGTGGCGCCGGGGTCCTGATGGCCTTTACTACGTTCACCGAGGTAGCTTGCGCGTCCTTTTCTGGCAATTAGGGGGATGGTATCTTCAACGCCTTTTTCAGCGGCATCTACCGCTTTCTGCAGCGCTGTGGTCAGTTCATCTCCGGCGGAAACCGCGCTGCTGTAGGCCTTTACGGCTGGTTCCAGGGCATCGATCATGGTTTTATCCCCAATCTTTGCCTTTCCCCGCATAACGATGCCGTCCACTCCGGCCTGCAGCATTTTTTTGAGATCCTCCGCGGTGAGTTCTTCCTTCCCCGAAACACTGTTTCCCGCCTGTAAAAACATAGTACCGTACAGCGGTCCGGAAGCTCCGCCAACCGTTGAAATAAGCGACATGGCTACTCCTTTCAGAATCGCGCCAATGTCTTTCTTTTCGTTGGTTGGCAGCTGTTCCAGCACTTTTTTGAACCCACGGTTCATGTTATTACCGTGATCAGCATCACCAATTGCGGTATCGAGTTTTGTCAGGTATGACTTTTTTTCCTCCAGCACTTCTGCGGATTTATTGAGCCAGTCGAGAATGTGTTTCTTCTTTATCATAGTAAAGCCGGAGTTTGTTTTTAATAAGCCGATTGCCAAATATAATTTAACTGATCATCAACTGGCAATCTGAATTATCAAATAACTACTCCGGAACCAATTATGCAATATTTATCTACATTTTTACTCTTATGCCGGGCGTGAGCGCAGGCGCATCCCAGTATTTTACCGATTCATTATCCGCCTTGAGCAGCGTTATTGAGCAACCCTGCATTTCAAGCGCGGTTATGTACGGCCCCACCAGGTTCCTTACGATTTTGATCCCCTGCTTTTCACAGATTTCCTGAACCTTCCGGTACACTCCGTAAAGCTCAGATACCGGCGTTCCGCCCATGCTGTTCACAAACGCAATCACCTGATCGCCTTTTTTGAACGGCTGATCCGTAACCTCGGCTTCAACCCAGTCATCCTTATCAAAATCCCATTCTTTCAGGATTCGGGTGTACGCAGGGTCGTTCAGGATCTGATCCATCATAAACTCAACTATTTCATCAGCCTCCATCATCTTGCTGCGCTTGATTCCCGGCTCGCCGTGAATCCCGATTCCAAGCTCTATTTCATCATCGCCGATTTCAAAGCTGGGTGTCGCGTTTCCGGGCGTGATGCAGGATGTGAGCGCCATCCCCATACTGCGACCATTCTGATTCAGCTTCTTGCACAATGCAGAGAGCTTTTTCAGATCGTATCCGTCTTCGGCAGCGCCGCCACAAATTTTCTCAATCAGAACTGTTGTGCCCACCCCGCGGCGGCCCGCTGTGTAAAGGCTGTCTTTTACGGCTACATCATCATCCACAATGATGTTCTGAACTTTAAT
Organism: Balneolia bacterium; assembly: GCA_003567135.1. Taxonomy (GTDB): domain Bacteria; phylum Bacteroidota; class Rhodothermia; order Balneolales; family Cyclonatronaceae; genus PXAI01. Next base: position 6,863 of record PXAI01000398.1, read on the forward strand.
GCCTTCGCCTCTGGCCATATCTGCGGCCATCTCAAAGTTCATCACATCGCCGGTGTAGTTTTTAACGATATTGAGAACGCCGGCTCCGCTGTCAACCGCTTTGGCGGCTTCGTACATCTGGTCGGGTGTGGGGGATGTAAATATCTCGCCGGGACAAGCCGCGTCGAGCATTCCTTTTCCTACAAATCCGCCGTGCATCGGCTCATGGCCGCTTCCGCCGCCGGAAACAAGGGCTACTTTTCCTTTCGGAGTCGGATCTTTTCGGGTGATGTAAGCCGGATCAAAATGAACGTTGATCAGATCACCGTGCGCAGCCTGCATCCCCTGCAGCTGTTCCTTCAGAACATTATCGGGATTGTTGATTAATTTTTTCATGACTTGTACCACCGTCCGTTTTTAGAGTTTTAGTTATAGCAGGTTCCCGGTAGCCTTTACAGACTTTGCCGGGAAACCTGTCTAGTATTCAATCGAATTATCAGAAATTAAACTGCATACCCAGAATACCTGCCACATAATCAGCCTGTGCATCTGATGCAAAGTTCTGAAACTCTCCAATCAGCACAAGATTATCCGTTACATTGTACCTGAAGAAAGCCATTAACAGCTCATTTGTGATATCCGGTGATGCTCCGACTACAGTTTGATTGGCATCCTGCGAGCCTTCTCCATAACTAAGACCCAGCAAAAATCCACCAAAATCATAGGTAGCTTCTGCATACCACTGCGTTGCTTCAACTTCAGCCTGATCGAGTCCGCTTCCAATCAAGTTAAGGCCAATCAAGCCATCTGCACCCACACCTTCAGTGAACGTAAAGGCACCGGTAAGCCCGAATCCGCCGACATTAAGTTTTAATCCGGTATCGAATCCAAAAATGTCATAGTCGTAGTCTGCTCCTACCACATCAACATTCTGGAACATTGTCCCGGCCCACAATTGTGCTGTTCCGCCATCAAAACCGATAAGGTAGTCAGCCTGAGCTTCAATTCGGGGCAGAGCAGTCTCGATATTGGAAGTAGCACCACCAGGTTTTTCGGGGTTGATTAAACCTGCCTTGAAGGTGAACCCACCGAGGTTGGGTGTCGTATAAGTAACGCGTGGATTAAAGTTTGCATACACGTATCCGGAACCAATTCTGCCTAGCGTTGCGTCAGCCGCATCGGGACCACCAAAACGCCCAATTCCACGGCCGGAACCTTCGTCGCCAATAGCAATACTGTTGAATATCCCGAATCCTTTACCAACGTTAAACGTACCAAAATCACCGGAAACGGCAATATCTGCTACCCTGCCTTCAAATAAACCGGCATTTTGCACACTTGGTCCCTGAAGGTGATGGTTTATCTGAAACGTACCTGAAACGGTAATTCCGTTGTGTTCAGGAGCCGTTACAGTAAATGTTATGTTTGCTGGGTTAAAACCTGACATCACACGGGTTGAGAGCTGATCTTCGCCATCCGCGCTGAAGCTGTCATGATTTGATATATTCAGAAAAACCGGCACCATTCCGGTTGCAGCGAGTTCCCAGTCAGATTCCGTCTGAAAGGAAAGATTCTGAGCTTGTGAATGCACAGGTAAAAATACAAGTAAAGAAGCAAGACACACAGCAAGAAATGCGGTAATCTTTTTCGTAATTATCTTCATGATATTATTGATTTAAAGTTCCTTATGTACCCTCCGGAAGTTGTTTCCGGAGGGTAAATAATTGTAGGAGATTATATTTCTCAGCTTATGAGAGTAAACTGAACAGAAGGGCAGCTGCAAGCGCACCGATAACCGGGCCTACGATAGGCACCCAGGAGTATCCCCAGTCGCTGCTTCCCTTGTTGGGAATCGGCAAAATGGCGTGGGCAATTCTCGGGCCGAGGTCACGTGCCGGGTTAATGGCATAGCCCGTAGGTCCGCCAAGTGATAAACCGATACCAAGTACAAGGAATCCTACCGGAAGAGCTGCAAGGGCTCCGAGGCCGAAGCCAACTTCCTGACCGTCAATTACAATAGCGGTAAGAAGCTCGCCGTCCGCCGGATTGATAAATCCGGGAGCTACAATGTAGAATACACCGAATACCAGCATGAAGGTACCGATAGCTTCTGTCATGACGTTTGCGGGAAGATTGCGGATTGCAGGTCCTGTAGAGTGTACGGCAAGTTTCGCAGGGCCGTCTTCAGTCGCCGCGAAATGATCTTTGTAAGCAAGCCATACCAGAACCGCGCCGATAAACGCACCCAGCATCTGTCCTGCGATGTAAATTCCTACCATTCCCCAGTCAAAGAGTCCGGCCGTTGCAAGGCCGATGGTTACAGCAGGGTTGATGTGAGCGCCGCTGAACTGACCGGCTACGAAAACAGCAACAAATACTGCCATTCCCCAGCCCATGGTGATCACGATCCAGCCGCTGTTGTTTCCTTTGGTTTCATTGAGCACTACGTTGGCTACCACACCATTCCCGAGTAACATCAGGATCATAGTACCGATTACTTCCCATATAAAGTATTCCATCATAACAGAGTCTCCATTTTAATTGAGAGATATTTTTATTCAGCACATTTTAGTTGTCGTTATTTTTGGCGTACGATGTAGCGGTTGGCCAGATCAGTGTAGGTTTCCACCTGCTGTTTCTGCCATTTTTTATCGTAGCCATGTTCTTGCGCGAGAATTCGCGCAACCTCAGGAGCCATCCTGATACTCGCTTTCGCATCTAAAAGCAGGGCTCTCGTTCTGCGTGAAAGCACATCTTCCACGGTCATAGCCATTTCTCTTCTGGCAGCCCAGACTACTTCAGCTTTAATATGCGGCAAAGCTTCATCAAGTTGTTCCTTCATCGCAGGATCATCTTTTCCGATTTTGCGGATACTCGGCGCGTCCGATCCGTAATTATGCAGCGGATCTGTTTTGTCTACGTTTTTCAGCCAGCCGTGTATACGCATATTTTCTGTGATACTGTCCCTGTCCTCAAGGCCGGCTACCGTAGCAGCCTGGTCGATCGTATCCTGCCCCATCTTCCGATAGGTGGTCCACTTTCCGCCGGTAATCGTTACCAGCCCGGATTCGGAAACCAGCAGGGTATGATCTCTTGAAATCGCGGCAGTATTTTTGCCATCACCACCTGCTTTTACCAGCGGACGCAATCCCGCGAACACGCTTTTCACGTCTTCTGCGGTCGGGTCTTTGGTCATGTATCTGGCCGCGTGGGTCAGTATAAACTCAACTTCTTCATCAAGTGCTTCGGGTTCGAGTGTGGCTTTTTCAACCGGCGTGTCGGTTGTACCAACTACAACTTTGTCGTGCCACGGAACAGCGAAAAGTACGCGTCCGTCATCGGTTTGAGGCACCATAATGGCACTGTTGCCGGGCAGAAATTCTTTATCAAGGATGATGTGTACACCCTGGCTTGCGGCGATCATCGGCTTGGCGTCCTCGTTGTCCATTTTGATGATGTCATCCGTAAAGACACCCGTGGCGTTGATGACCACTCTTCCGTTGATCTCGTATTCGGTACCGTCAAGCATATCTGTTGCCTGCACACCCTGTGTCATACCTTTGCCTTTTAGCAGGCCGGTTACCTTCATGTAATTGATCGGGCTTCCGCCCAGATCGTGCGCCGTTTGTGCCAGGTTTACGGCAAGCCTTGAATCATCAAACTGGCCATCGTAATAAATCACGCCGCCTTTCAGTCCGTGCGGCTCTAATGTGGGGATATGCTTCAGGGTTTCTTCCCTGCTCAGCATTTTGGATGGACCAAGGCCAAGTTTTCCGGCCAGCATATCATATACTTTCAATCCTACGCCGTAAAACGGGCCGCCCCACCATTCATAATTGGGTACAATAAACGATTGGTTTCGTACCAGATGCGGGGCATTATTGATCAGCAGTCCGCGCTCACGAAGCGCTTCGAGTACTAAAGAAACATTTCCCTGCTGCAAATAGCGGACACCACCGTGAACCAGTTTGGTCGATCGGCTTGAGGTTCCTTTGGAAAAATCGTGCTGTTCCAGCAAAAGTGTTTTATATCCTCTTGAACTTGCCTCTACGGCTGCACCGAGTCCGGTCGCTCCTCCGCCTACTATAATTACATCCCAAAAACCTGTGTTTTCGGACATCGCGTTAATTAACTCACTTCTGTTCATAAAATTTGCGCCTTTTCATTTAATAATTTCAATTTCGAAAAGCCCGGGCCTGATCAACTGGCCCGGCTTTTCTATTTCTGCGACTGTTTTTTTCTGCGTTATTATCAGCGATTATCCGCCCAGCTTTCCGCTGCGCCAACGGCACGCTTCCAGCCTTTTTTCAGTTCATCAACCTGCTTCTTATCCATTTCAGGGCTGAATTTCTTATCTATCTGCCACTGCTTGGATATCTCATCTGTATCTTTCCAGAATCCAACCGCCAGGCCGGCGAGATATGCCGCACCAAGTGCCGTTGTTTCTGTTACCTGCGGACGAATTACCGGTGTTCCCAGCACATCGCTCTGGAACTGCATCAGCGTATTATTGACGGTAGCGCCGCCATCCACCCGCAGCTCCTTGATATCAATGCCCGAGTCTGCATTCATAGCGCTCAGAACGTCGAGGGTTTGATATGCAATTGAGTCGAGTGATGCCCGGGCAATATTTGCCATCGTCGTTCCTCTGGTTATACCAACCATCGTACCCCGCGCATGCTGATTCCAGTATGGTGCTCCCAGTCCGGCAAAGGCAGGAACGAGGTATACGCCATCGGCGCCATCAACTGAAGTAGCCAGTTTTTCCACATCGCTTGAATTCTCAATAGCGCCAAGGCCGTCTCTGATCCACTGTACCACCGCACCGGCGATAAAAATACTTCCTTCGAGCGCGTACTGAGTTTTGCCGTTAATTTTCCATGCAACCGTAGTTAGCAGGTTATTCTTGGATGGTACCGGCTTATCGCCAACGTTCATCAGCATAAAACAACCCGTTCCGTACGTATTCTTAACCATACCCGGCTTGGTACACATCTGGCCAAAGAGTGCGGCCTGCTGGTCACCGGCGATTCCGGCGATCGGTACTTTTGTTGCAAAAATGGTCGTTCTGGTGTGCCCGTAAACTTCGCTTGACTGCTTTACTTCAGGAAGCATACTACGCGGAACATCCATGATTTCGAGCATTTCATCATCCCAATCCATGGTGTTCAGATTGAAAAGAAGCGTACGCGATGCATTTGTTACATCGGTTACGTGCAGATCACCGCGTGTGAGGTTCCAGATCAGCCAGGAGTCGATAGTACCGAACGCGAGCTTGCCTTCTTCGGCCATTTTACGAGCGCCTTCAACGTTATCGAGAATCCATTTCACTTTGGTACCGGAAAAATAAGCGTCAATCACAAGACCGGTTTTCTCCTGAATTTTTCCTGCCAGTCCCTGCTTTTTCAGTTCATCGCAAAAATCTGCGGTACGACGATCCTGCCATACAATGGCGTTATAAATTGGTTTTCCGGTTTCACGATTCCAGACTACAGTAGTTTCGCGCTGATTCGTAATTCCGATCCCCGCTAAATATTCCCCGTTGAACCCTGCTTTCGTTACAGCCTCTGCGGCTACACCAGCCTGTGTCGACCAAATCTCTGAAGGATCATGTTCCACCCAACCCGGCTTGGGGTAAATCTGACGAAATTCTTTTTGTGCCACCGAAACAATTGAGCCGGATTTATCAAACAGAATAGCTCTCGAACTTGTTGTACCCTGATCTAATGCAAGAATGTATTTTTCCATTGCTGAACCTCTTTTTTAATTTTTATTTAACTTTATTTACCCAACGCCCTTTTTATAAAAAGAATCAAATCACATTGAATGAAAAAGGGCTTTTTTTTTAAAGTCACTTCGAACAATATTGTAATTTTCAATTTAAAATGAAAGTTTGTTGTGAAAATATTTTTCCCCCATGATTAATACGTTCTGATCTTAATTATTTGGGCTTTCTCTTTGATACCTTTAGGCTTGCAAAGCGTGCCCAGTTTGATGAATTCGGCGTTCTGCCTTGATAAACAAGATTTGAGACACTGACAACAGGATAAACCTTTTTGAGAGTACATCAGACCAAAAACATGTATATTAAAATAAATTAACTATTTCAAGAGCACTTAATTAGCGCTGTCATTCGTCAATTTTAATCAAAAAAAGAAATCCGGCCCATGGATAAAATGGCGATAGAAACCATAGCAGAAAATAATTCAGAATTCATAATTGGAGCACAAAACAATTCGGGTTTATCATAAAAAGATCGTTTCTCCAGGACTCCAATAATTCTACAAGTCCATGTGCTCACGCGACAAATTTTCCAGTGATTTTCCTTTAGTTTCCTGAATGAACTTCCTCACAAAAATATAGGCGATAACTCCAAACAGCGCATAGATTCCGTAAGAGAGCCCAAGGCCGATTCCGGCAAGCAGCATGGGAAACGTCATGGTGATGAGGAAATTTGCGCCCCATTGTGTAAGGCCACAGATGGCAAGCGCAGCTCCGCGAAACTGATTCGGGAACATTTCGCCAAGCATAACCCACATCACGGGTCCCCACGAAAATGCAAAAAAGGCGATGTAGGCATTGGCTGCCAGTAATGCTGCAATTCCTGTTGCTCCTTCGAGAGCCAGCCTGCCGTCCGTACCGGTTCCGGCCGTTGCGAAAAGCAGCGCCATAACGCCAAGCATTACAGCCTGACCCAGTGAGCCGATCAGCAGCAGCGGACGCCGACCTACTTTATCAATCAGCGCAATGGCTACAAACGTAAACGCAATATTAACCGTACCGCTGATTACGTTCACCATCAGCGCATCGCTTTCTGTAAATCCGGCAGCCTGCCACAAGGTAGCACCATAATAAAACACCACGTTGATACCCGTAAACTGTTGCAACGCAGCCAGCCCGACACCAATCCACACAATCGGATGGATTTTTCCGCTTACGCGGGATATCACATCGCTCAGCCGTGGCTTACGGTCTTTTTCCAGCGTAGACTGGATATCAGCAATTTTGCGGCTACTGTCGGCAGTACCGAGAAGTGAAAGAACGTATCCAGCTTTTTCGGTGCGACCGGCGGCCACAAGAAACCTGGGCGATTCGGGAATAAACATCAGCAGAATAAAAAAGACAGAGGCGGGAATGATTTCCATCCAGAACATCCACTGCCAGGCTCTGAAACCGGCAATAAATTCGCCCATGGCGCCACCGGCGGCATTTGCAATCAGGTAGTTACTGAGGAAAGCGGCAAAAAGGCCAAGCACGATCATAAGCTGCTGCAGCGTGGCAAGGCGTCCGCGAATGCGGGACGGAGCCACTTCGCTGATATATGCCGGCGCGAGAATACTGGCCGCACCAACTGCAAGTCCGCCCATAATTCTGAAAAAGACAAATTCAGCCGAGCCCGACGAAATTCCTGATCCCCATGCGCTGATGATAAACGTAAACGCGGTAATCAGCAGAATAGGCTTCCGGCCAATACGATCAGCCAGCGATCCGGCAAAGAACGCACCGGCGGCACATCCAAGAAGCATCGAAGCCACGTTAAAACCTGTGCCAACGGCATCAGAATCGAACGTTATTTGAAGAGCGTCAACTGTACCATTGATTACGCCGCTGTCAAATCCAAAAAGAAAACCACCCAGCGCGGCAACTACCGAAATGGCGATGACACGCCATAAACTTTCATTTTCATTCGTCGACAAATTTCCCTGCATACCCAAATTCACCCTCATTTTATTTCATAAATCCCCAATCCAATTCGTAATCTATTTTTGTCCAACAAACATCCAAAAGATATTTTGAGGAGATATTCCCATTATTCAACAGCTCAATTACCATGCTCAAAAACTCTTCCAATACGGTCACGAATCTCAATCTTTTTTAGAAACAATATCGCATCCCAAAAAACCATTCTGAACTCTGCATTTTTGCATTCTGAATTATTCCCCCTTTTACTTTCCGAATGAAATAACCATTATTTTCATTTCTATCTACAAACCAACCCGAAAAACTTATCCAAAAACATGATTCCGGTTTTTATTGATATTGATGCCCTGCTGTGGCTTACCGAAGAGGAAATGAACCTTAAGCTTTCTGTAAACGAGGAGAAAACGGGCGTCGTTGCGGAGGCTGTAAAATTAACAGTGGCGCCGGATGGGTATCAGGCGAGACAGCAGGATGGAATTACGCTTTTTTTGCCGGAGGATGAGAAGGTGCCAAAAGGCAGCCAGATCAACATAAAAATGAAAAAAAGCTGGTTTTCGCGATCGTTTATCGCGGAGCTGGATTCCGCGCAGCAAAATCCCGGCTTTATGGGCACGAGATGCTGAATACATTCCGCGGCAAGAATTTCAGGCTGATACCCAATCAGTTTTTGGCCGGAAGATAAATCGTGAACTGAGCCCCACCTCCGGGCGCATCCCCAACTCTGATCTCACCGTTGTGCTGCTCAACGATTCCCTTGGATACCGCGAGCCCAATCCCCAGGCCAAAATCTCCGCCTGCTGTTTTGGTCGTAAAGCTGCTGTCAAAAATTCTCGATTTGATGTTATCCGGAACGCCCGGACCGTTGTCGGAAATTTTCACAAAAACGTTTTCGCCTTCCGAGCCACACTCAATTTCCATAGTGCCTTTATCCTTCATCGCATCACAGGCATTGATGATAATATTCGTCCAAACCTGATTCAGTTCGCCGATATTACACATCACGGTCGGGATTTCAGGCAGATTTACCGAAACCTCTATTTCACGTAACCGGTTACCCAGAATCATCAGCGTTTCTCTAATCCCATTTCTGATGTCGGTTTCCTCGGGCTTGTTACCCGACTGGCGGCTGTAGCTTTTCAGACTCTTAACCAAATTTTCGATACGGCTGGTCGAAAGCCGGATGCTGTTCATAAACGATCCTGCCTGATAGCTGTCGATCAGCAAATTCAGCACATCGTTCAGTTCCGGACTTTCGGCATATTTCCGGATTCGCTGATACGTTTCCTTGTTCATCATCGTGATAGCCCGTACCTGCGCCCGGCTGAGATGAGGATATTTCTCAGAAAACTTTTTGACCAGTTCACGGTGCGTGATGTGATCGCTGTAATCTCTGTTTGTGCCTGCATCAAAAAGAAACCTAACCATGCTTGTATCCGTCTGCTCAGCGGCTTTCTGGAGCATTTCAGGCAGTTTCTGAATCAGATAATCGACCGATCTCAAGAGCGCAGAAGCAGGGTTATTGATCTCATGCGCAAGACCAGCCGTAAGCTCACCCAGCGTGGCCATTTTTTCCTGATTGATCAGCCGGTTTCGGGTTTTCTCGAGTTCAATAACGGTTAGCTGAAGCTGATTGCGTTCTTCCTCAAGCTGCCGTGAGAGATGATCCACTTCAATATGAAGCGTTACAACCCGGCGGTATCGCTCCGAAAGATTCGAAAAGACGAGCCCCTGTAGCACCTTACTTATTTCAGGATATTTGCTGTTAAACTCATCAAACTCGTGATGATTTACTTTCAGTCCGCTGACTTTGGTGCTGGCTCTCGCTGATGTAAACGCGGGCTCGCCGGTGTGAAAAGAGAGTAATCCCAGAAAATCGCCGGGACCCTGCATATCAATCGCCGCATTTGACTCGAAGCTGTTTTTCAGCTGCGCGACGTAGCCATCCAGAATAATGTAAAGCGAGTTGTTATTCGCACCCTCTTTAATGAGAACCTGCCCGACATCGGCCGTAAAGCGTAATTTCATCAGCAGCGGCGCCTGCGACATCATCTCCCGTACCCGCTCAACAAAAACCTTTTTGTTATAAATCTGCCGCGTTCTGAACGCATCGCTGGATTTAATTTCCCTGGCAGCGCCGGATGCCGACTCAAATGGATTGCCTGTTGACATAATTTTTCCGGTTAATTCCGGGGTTCGCTATGAATTTTAGTGATCAGATACCGTTCCCCTGGAGCGAATCACCTCGTTCAAACGTTCTGCATCCAGAATACCAAGATACGGGAGCAGATTTTTCTCGTGCTCAATTACATAGGTTGTGAGTTCATCTATGGCGATTTTCACGAGTTCTTCCGGATCCCATGGTTTGGCAATATAGCGATTCAGCCGCGCATGATTCACCGCTTCCACGGTTGCATCCAGCCCGGCCTGACCCGTAAGCAGCACTTTTCTGGTTCGCTCGGTAAACGGCTGTTTCTGCATATCAATCATAAGCTCGACGCCCATTTCTCCCGGCATTACGTGATCGCACACGGCAAGACCCAGCTTATCGCCGTTTTCCTCAATTTCAGCGATTATTTCCCGTGCTTCTTTAACAGAAACGGCCATTTCAATGGGGAACGTCTCTTCCAGTGAACTCAGATCCCTGACAACCACATCCAGCACTTCGGGCTCATCCTCTACAACAAGAATATAAATTTTACTCATGGAGTTACTCCTAATTAATCCTCAAAAAACTATACAAGCAGGGGCCAGTAGAACAGGCTCAGAATCAGCGCGATGCCAATTCCGACGAACCCTATTACCAGGCCAACTTTAATCATATCACCCGTTTTGATAAAACCGGTGCTCATCGCGATGGCGTTTGGCGGAGTCGAAATCGGCAGCAGCATCGCCATATTACACGCCATACCAATTAACAGCGCCGAAATGATCAGGTTGAATCCATCCCCCGCAATACCGGATGTTCCCATACTTACGGCCAGCGGGATAAGCAGCGTGGCGGTTACGGTATTCGAAAGGAAGTTGGACATAAACAGTGCCACAAGCCCAAAAACAAGCAACAGAACGATTTGCGGCATCACATCCCAGCTAATGCTGGACACAATCCAAACAGCGAGTCCGGTATTTTCCATGGAAATTCCCAGCGCAATACCACCGGCAACCAGCCAGAGAACCTCCCACGGCAACGCGCGGATATCCTCTTTTTCCATGATGGATGTAACCGTAAGACCGGCAATCGGCAGGAAAGCTACCATACTGCTCGGAACTCCGTGTTGTGCCTCGGTAACCCAGAGCACAACCGTAAGGCCAAAGAAAAAGTAAAGCATCAGAGCTTTGGGGGATGTTTGAAATTTGCTCGTAAGGTCGAGCTTAAACTTTTCGATCTTAGGCGGGAAAAATACGCGCATAATCCCCCAGGCAGCCAGTATCAGTACAGCAACGAGCGGTAATGCGAGAATCATCCAGGTACCGAACGCAATGTTGATCCCCTGCGCATTCAGTGCTGAAATCACGATGGCGTTGGGCGGTGTACCGATTGGCGTTGCCATTCCGCCAATATTGGCCGCAATCGGGATGCTGAGCGCAAGCATGATCCGGAAGCCGTCTTCCTTTGCCACCTGCGCAGCTATCGGGATAGCTACGGTCATCATCATCGCGGTAGTGGCCGTATTACTCATAAAAGCCGACAAAACGGCCGTTACCAGCATGAGTCCCAATACGATAAACATCGGTTTTGTACCGAATGGCTTGAGCAAGACGCTGGTAAGGTTTTTATCCAGATTATATTTTACGGCGGCACCGGCAAGCATAAATCCGCCCAAAAAGAGAATGATAATCGGGCTGGCAAGCGTACCGAAAAAGACGGAGAAACCGACCGGCGTGTAGCCCGTTAGCCTGTGTCCGGCATCGGAAACGATCATGGCCCCCTCTTCAAAATTTCCGCGGATAAGCACCGTATCGTTTTGTGCCTGAACGATTTCAACCTCAACGGCTTCCGAGCTTCTCGGGCCGATCCTCAGAAATACCTGATCCCCCGAACCGATTGCGGAAGCCGGAACGCTCCAGATCTCCTCAGAAACCATCTGTATTTCCGTTCCGGGCAGCTCGGCTTCGCTAAAAAGCGGACTTTGAGAGCTCAGAAATGCCACCTGAAGGAAAATAACGAGCATGGATGTGGAATAAATCGGGATCGGCTCCATCATCCAGAAAACAGCCGCCATCAGGAAAATTCCAAGCGTGATGTGGCCCGCAAACGACAGGCCGGTAAAAGTAACAAACAGCGGGATACAAAAACCGATGATTCCAAGAATGAGCCCGACTGCGGTTTTCAACCATACTGGCCGCTGGCTCTTTTTTTGCTTCATAGCTTAATCAATCCTTCTTATATATTTGAAATTTAGCCTTTTGCGTCAGGCTGAATTAACACCATTAAAATAATGCATCAATATTATAATATACCGCAATTATTAGTCTGCATCAATTTCAATGATGAAAACTCAGCACTTTCTTTACATCCCGTAAAAAGCTCTGGAAACCGGTTTACCGCTTATTTATCAACGAGATAAACTTCGTTCAGGAGCTCTTTGCTGTTAACAACCACATCCAGATCTTTCAGAAGGCCGTCGGCCACATCGTAGATTACTCCGCAAACGGTAAGCTCCTGTCCTCTGGCCCAGGCGTTCTGCACGATGGTGGTGTGGCACACATTGTATACCTGCTGGCGCACATTCAGCTCACAAAGCCGGTCGAAGCGCTCATCGTACGAATCCAGTTTATAGATTTCCTCTTTATGCTCTTTGTACACATCGCGGATATTTGCCAGCCAGTTGTCGATCAGGCCAAACTGCTTGCCGTCCAGCGCGGCTTTTACGCCGCCGCAGTTGTAGTGTCCGCAAACGATAACATACTTTACTTTCAGCACCTCAACGGCGTATTGCATCACGGAAAGACAGTTGAAGTCGGTATTAACGACCAAATTTGCCACATTACGGTGAACAAAAACTTCGCCGGGCATCACGCCTGCTATCGTGTTTGCCGGAACGCGGCTGTCGGCGCAGCCAATCCAGAGCATTTCCGGATGCTGCTGTTTCGCCAGTTTATCGAAAAAACCAGGGCTATTCCGGTTCGTTTCTTCAGCCCACTTTTTATTATTTGCTATCAGTTTATCTACAATTTGCAGCCCCATAGTTTCCCGTTATTTAAAGTGATCGTTGAATTTCACCGATAATATAACAGAAAAGCCGATTTTTCAGAATAAAGAAAGAAGGGGGAAAATTCAGAATGCAAAAATTCAGAATTCAGAATTGGGCTTGCGCACGCAGGTTTTCCTTTATCGAGCTATTTAAAATATGTCGCGTCCCCGAAGACAAAGGTTGCACCAGGCGCTTTCTATTATCTTCCATTCTGAATTCTGAATTTTTGCATTCTGAATTCCTAAAGGTCTTCTTTACCTACTTTCCAGTATGCGATTCCGGCGAAGATACCGATCCAGGCGAGGCTTACGGCTACGGCTGTCAAGGTTGGGTAAAATGGATCGTATCCCATAAACAGCTCGATGAACGGGTGCGTGAGCAGCGTGTCGAATGCGGTAATGAAAAGGTAGTTTGTGATGTCTGATTTATCCAGAAAACGAATTACGCGTTCCAGCAGGATAGCCCAGGCGAGCAGGAAGATGAGGGAGATGCCTGTGCTTTTCAGAAACAGGTTAATCAGCAGGGCTACCATCATATACCCGAACATTTGCAGGCCGTACAGTGCAATGATACTCAAAACCTGCACCTGCGAGCCATCGCCTTCGGCGATGTCGATAAACTGAATCATGATGGTTCCGCACACAAACAAAAATATGGACGCAATCACCGAAACAAGGCCCATTATCATCAGTTTGGATGTTACCAGATGATGACGATCCAGTCCGTCGATCACGTGTTGTTTCCACAGGCCGCTGGTTACATCAGATGAAGTATTTGTAAGTATCACGATCACAAACAGATAGTGCAGATAGCTCGCAAAATAAGTGATGAAATACCAGATGTTCTGATTAGTGAGCGTAAAGATTTCTCCGGCTTCGATTTCCAGACCCTGAAACTCCACATACGAATTCTGGAAATAGAAAAATGCCAGCGGTAAAACCAGCAAATAAAGCGCTGACATCAAAATAAACGCCATGCTGCTTTTCAGCTTGATCCATTCGTTCAGGAGCAAATTTACGTACAGGTTCATTACTGGTTTCCTCCCACTGCTTCGATGAATGAATCTTCGAGACGCTGCCTCACCTTTACCAGATGCGTTGGCGGCAGCTGTCTGTCCACCATTAACTTACTCAGCTGCGCCATATCGTAATCCTGCTCGACGACGGCTGAGAAGAAATCGCGTTTTTGCTTAATATTCCTGATCTCCGGAATACCACTGAGCAGCTCAGCCAGTTTTTCCATATCGCGGGCAGCAACCTGAATAATATCTCCGCCGCTCAGCACCATATCGATGGAGCCGGATCGAATCAGTTCACCGCGCTTGAGTATCCCAACGTGCGTACATACTTTTTCGACTTCATCCAGAATGTGGCTCGCCAGAATGATCGTGCGGTTTCCTGCGGCAAGTTCCTGAATCAGTTCCCGGATTTCGTAAATCCCGCTTGGATCGAGACCGTTGGTGGGTTCATCCAAAACCAGAACCTCAGGGTCGGACAACAGTACTGAGGCAATTGCCAGACGCTGCTTCATCCCCAGTGAATATGTTCTGAACGGGGATTTTGCCCGCTCCATCAGGCCAACTTTTTCCAGCACCGGCGGAATTCGGTCGTGGCTCACTCCCTTGACATTGGCGGCGATTTTAAGATTGTTCAACCCGCTCGCTTTCGGCAGGAAATTCGGCTTTTCCAGCATCGCGCCAATTTTTCTGCGCGCCAGCACGGAATCTGATCCCCCAAACCAATTATACGATCCTGAAGAAGCGTGAACGGTTCCCAGAATTATGCCAAGCGTGGTACTTTTTCCGCTTCCGTTGGGCCCAAGCAAGCCGTAAACAGAGCCGGGCTCTACGCTGAGCGTCAGGTTTTTCACAGCCTGAATAGCGCCAAAGCTTTTGCTCAGATTTTGAACCTCAAGAACAGACTCTTTATTCATGCAAACAATTTAGGTGGATGGTTTTGAGGGTTTACTGGATTGGGCCGGGAAAGTTTCGGCAGGGTTTTATTTATGATGATTGGTCGAAATAATGAAGCATTCTCACCAAAATCGGTTCATGACTTTTTCTGATTTTTTGGATCATCATTCTGGACTTTTCTGCACTGTATGTGTGCACAAGAATATTTCTTGTTTCAATCATGGAGAGCCATGCCTGTTCATCATCGACCATACCATGAATTTTTGCCTGTTTGAAGCACTCTCTCGGGCTTGAACAAATAATTCCCTGAAAAGCGAGATATGCCTTTATTGTTTTCCAGGCAAGTTCATAAGCAAGTTCAAATCGCTTTATTATTGCATCCTGAACTAACTCATCTGGATTTTTTATTTCCAACGACTCCGAAAGATTTTGAACACTTTTTCTAAGGTCAGCCAGATTCTTTTTAAGCTTTTCCTCATTTTTTTTCATATACCAGCACCCCATTCTGTTCCAGTTCTTCTCTTATGTGATCGCTCATCTGATTATAAGGAATTATATCAAGGGCTCCGATCACCGCATCAATGTCGATAAAACCATCAGCATCAACTACAAAGTCGATATCGGAATATTTATTAGCCGTTCCGGTTGCCACTGATCCAATCACAAAAACTCTTTGGGGATTGAAATTCTCTATGATTTTATCAATATAGTATTCCAGTACGGCGGGATCGACACTGCTGTTCTTTTTGATTAATGCTGCGGTCGTATTTTTATCAATCATGATTATCTCAATGGTACGGACAACTAAAATGTGAATACAAAATAATCAAATCAGCGTACTTTATGCGGATGATCTGATAAACTCCGGTGAACGATTTTTACACATCATCTGTAATTTATAGTGTAGTTAATCTCGACGGATTTTTATTTTCTAAACAGCCGTAACCTCAACTGACCCAATTTCTTTATGTGCGGACGATATACCCTTTTTTCGGATGCTTCCACCATTGAAGCTCACTACAACAGCCCGTTTAAACCGGATACCTCTGAATACAATCCATCCTGGAATATCGCGCCGGGAAGCCAGAATCCGGTGATGCTGCTTGGCAAAGCGCGTGAGCCGGGCATTACGTTTATGAAATGGGGGCTCGTTCCTGCTTTTGCGGATGATCC